>JBGTAU010000203.1:0-1873 GCA_041749675.1 Rhizobiaceae bacterium
CTGGATTACAGACGATGCCATGAAGTTCGTGCTGCGCGAGGCGCGGCGCGGCGCGTCCTACGATATCATCTTACTCGATCCGCCGGCCTATGGCCGCGGCCCGTCTGGTGAAGTCTGGCAATTGTTCGATGATTTGCCGCATATGGTCGATGCATGCAGAGCGATCCTGTCGCCAAATCCGCTGGCCATGGTGCTTACCGCCTATTCCATCCGCGCATCCTTCTTTGCAATCCACGAACTGGTGCGTGACCGCTTTACCGGCATGGGCGGAACAGTCGAATCCGGCGAGTTGATCCTGCGCGAAAAATCAACCGACCGCGCCATCTCCACGTCGCTGTTCTCGCGCTGGGTGCCTGGCACATGAGTGAACAACGCCCCGGTATCGTCAAGGAAATTACGTCGCTCGCCAATCCGCTGGTGAAAGACATCAAAGCGCTCGCCATGAAAAAGCACCGCGATGAGAGCGGATTGTTCATGGCCGAAGGCTTGAAGCTGATCATAGACGCACTGGATCTGGGCTGGAACCTCCAAACACTGATCGTGGCGCAGGCCGCCAAGTCCAATCCTATCGCCGCCAAAACTGCTGCCCGCGCACTTGCCGCAGGCGCATTGGTGCTGGAAGCCTCCGAAAAAGTCACCGCCGCCATCACGCGGCGCGATAATCCGCAGGCCGTCATCGGTGTGTTCGAGCAGCGTTTCGCAAACCTTGCAGATATCCGCCCCACGCCTGACAATGTTTGGCTCGCTCTCGATCGTGTGCGCGACCCCGGCAATCTTGGTACCATCATTCGCACTGCAGATGCAGTCGGCGTCAAAGGCGTTATTCTGGTTGGCGACACCACTGATCCCTTCGCCATCGAAACCGTCCGCGCCACAATGGGCTCAGTCTTCGCTCTCCCGCTCTACCGCGCTACAGAATCCGAGTTCCTCAAGTGGCGAGGCACGTTCAATGGCCTTGTCACCGGCACGCATCTTAAAGGCTCAGTTGATTACCGAACAGTTGATTATACCAAAAAACCGGTCCTCCTAGTCATGGGTAATGAGCAGGCGGGGCTCACAGAAGCACTCGCCGATGCATGCGAAACCCTCATCCGTATCCCGCAGGCAGGCCGCGCCGATTCGCTCAATCTAGCCGTCGCCACCGGTGTTGCGCTCTATGAAATCCGTCGCCATGCGCTGGCGCTTGAAAGTCGCTGACCGATGAATTTTCGCACCATGGGCCACATTGTCGCGCTGTTCGTCGTTCTCGACCAGATCATCAAATGGCTGGTTGAAACCAAACTGGAATTCCAGACATTGGTTGATGTGATCCCGTATCTCGGCCTCTACCGAACATGGAACCAAGGCATCGCTTTCTCCATGTTTTGGGGTTTTGATGATCGCGCGCTCATCGGGCTGACTGTAATCATCATTTGTTTTGTCACATGGCTGGCCTACCAAACACCACCGGCAAACTGGATCGCCCGCCTCGGCTTTACGGGGATTATCGGCGGCGCCATCGGCAACTTGATCGACCGCGCTGTGTACGGCCACGTCGTCGATTATGTCCTGTTCCACACGCCGGTTTGGTCGTTTGCCGTGTTCAATCTAGCAGATGCCTTCATTTCAGTCGGCGCAGCGCTGGTTATTCTGGCCGAATTTCTCGATTGGCGAAAATCCCGCCTATCCAACCAAAAGCCGGATTGACGAACCGGCTGCTCAAGGCTCCACTGTGGTCATGAACGGGAGAGCACCATGAGCGACACATTCAAAGCCATTCTGGTATCGCGCGACGAAGCCAAGAACCAATCCGTCAATATCGTCGAGATGCGCGATGCCGATTTGATGGAAGGCGATGTCAGGGCCCGCTGGCCAACCTTATCATGATCTTGCC
>JBGTAU010000204.1:0-2660 GCA_041749675.1 Rhizobiaceae bacterium
CAAATTCGACGACTGGGCAAAAGTCTTTGATGAAACGCGCGTCAGAGGTGCCGCCTGTGGTGGAGAGGGCGGGGGATTTGCCTGTTACAGCTTCGACCGATTTAGACAGGGTGCTGATGAGCTTTTCATCTTTGGTCAAGAAGACGTGGCACGGATTTTCGCGCCAGACGATTTCATAGTCGACCGGCTCTTTGCGGCCTACACGCAATTTCTTTTTCTTGGATGCGGCGTCAAGACGGTTGTGGATTTCGGCTTGCAAAGTCTCGTCCGTCCACGCGTCGTTGAAGCGAATGTTGAACGTAGCGGTAGCGCGGGCGGAGATGACATTGACGGCGGGATTGCCGACATCGACGGTGGTGACTTCCAAATTTGAGGCTTGAAAATCTGCTGTACCCTTGTCAAACGCGGGATGCAGTAAAGCATCCAAAAGCTGCATGATGCCGCGCACGGGATTATCGGCCAAGTGCGGATAGGCGGCGTGACCTTGTTTGCCGTAGACGATGATCGTGCCGGAAAGCGAACCGCGGCGGCCGATTTTGATCATGTCGCCGATGGCATCCGGATTGGTGGGTTCGCCCACGATGGACGCGTCCCATTTCTCGCCTTTGGCAGCGGCCCATTCTAATAATTTGACGCTGCCGTTGATGGCCGGACCTTCTTCGTCCCCCGTGATGAGAAATGACACTGAGCCTTTGGGATGACCATGATTTTCCGTGTGGCGGGCGAGCGCGGAAATGAAGCAGGCGATGCCACCTTTCATATCCACTGCGCCGCGACCATACAGTTCGCCGCCGGCAATTTCGGCGGCGAAGGGCGGATGGGTCCAGGCTTTTTCATCGCCAACAGGCACAACATCGGTGTGTCCAGCGAACATCAAATGCGGGCCATTGCCGGACTTACGGGCGTAAAGATTTTCGATGTCCGGTGTGTTGTCGTCAGTGAACATCGGACGCTCGATGGAAAAGCCCATTGGCTTCAACATGCCCTCGAGCGCCGTCAACGCGCCGCCTTCGAGCGGCGTGACGGACGGGCAGCGGATGAGTGTTGCGAGAACTTGCGCGGGATTTTTCAAATCAGTTTGGGTCATGGGCAACTGCTACCCCTGCCGCGCGTCTTGGTCAACTAAACCAACCCGGTTTGACGCGGCCTTGCTCCGGCAATTTATGCAATCGCTGCACTGCTGGCGATGCCAATATCTTTGGTTTGGTTTCGGTAGGTGCGCGAGAAACCGTGCGAACTGACGGCGATTGATCGCTGCTTTCGACGCGGCTACTATATGAATGAGCGAATCCAGAGAGCGATGGCTGCACAATTGCGATTTTTAGTCCGTTCTTTTTCGCAACATTGGAACTCGGCACTTTGTCGATGCCTGGAACGAGCCCCAAACCAAACAACATTAAAAAAAATGCTTTCTGTAATTGACCATACGTAGATTGATCAATCGGCGTTTCGATACCGAATGCGCTGGCGACAATACGCAAAACCAAGACGATGAATATGATTGTAAACCCGATGACCCATTTGCCAATACGGGTACGCCAATCCCGACGGATATCATTGAGACGGCGACGAAACAGTGTCCAAATAGGCCAAACACTCAACAGAAACGCTGTAATACTTCCCATTTTAAGCGACTGGGAAGTATTAAGTGAAAAACTAAACCCTAATGCATGCACAAAGGCGGGAATGATGGTTGCCAGAATATTTATGCCGATTGCAATTAGAAAAGTGAGCCGGAGCAGGCCCCAAAAATAAGCCCCTTGCGAAAGCCGCCCTTCTGGCGAAGCATACAAATCTTTCCAAATCCAATTGCTGCTAAACACTGTGCGCTCCACCCTTTTCGTCGGAAGTGTGACACAGTTTTTCTAAGGGTGGATTAATTCGCGTGAGAAAATTGCAGCTAAACGGCTTTGGTCTTGCGTCCAACTTTAGCGTCAATCAACATAATCTTTTGCCAGACTTTGCGCGATAGATTTGTGCCCAAATTTTCAATATCATTGACTGCTTCGACCACGACTTCGTCATTGACGGACTGCGCATAAAGCGCGGCCAACTTGCCGGTGATGGAAAACATTTCTGAACAATAATCGAGATATCGGGCGAGCTGCTCGGGATTGGTGATGCGTTTTGGTGAGGCGGCTGTTGGCTCAAATGTGGAAGACAGCGCAGCCGGATCTTTGGTGAGTTGGTGCATATCGATGACGTGAATGACGGAGCGCAGTCGGTGCAGGCCTTCGAGCACTTTGCGGCGCTTGATGCGCTCTTCACTTTTGGCCAGCGTGATGAGGCCGATGATTAAAAGCACGATGGTGTTGATGGAGGCTTCGATGCCGGCAACGAATTCAAAAGCGCCGGTGGAAATGCGATCAAAGGACAGGAATGTTCCGATGAAAATGAACACCAAAGCGCCGCCCAACACGCATAAAGCTGTGAGTGCGCGCAGCCAGATAATAGGCTGCGCTAAACTTTTTGCGTCCTTGGCAGCATCGTATGCAAGGGCCACCATTTCTTTGGCGACGCCGTTGAGTCCATTGTCCGGAAACCGCGCATGCACCCGCGCTGCCAATGTTTCTGCAGTGGCTATGATGCGGGCAGGATCGAGTGAACGGTAGCTCATGGGCTTGGTTTAGCTTTGTTGGATGATTCGCGCAAAGGGGGCT
>JBGTAU010000205.1:0-1556 GCA_041749675.1 Rhizobiaceae bacterium
GAACATCGCCTTGATCATGGTCAGATCCGCGCCGCCGGAGAAGCTGTCTTTGCCGGAGGTGAACACCACGCCTTTGACAGCCGCATCGGCCACAGAGGCGTCAACCATTTGATTGAGTTCAACCATCACTTCTTCAGTAAACACATTCATCGATTTGCCGGGCATGTCCCACGTGATGAGGGCAATTCCGTCGGCGTCCACGTCGTATTTGAAATTATTGTAGGTCATATTTTGTCCTCCCGGCTGCGTTGCAGGGTCAAGTGAAATCAAAAGGGTGAGCCGTCTTTGCGGGTAAAGCGCATCACGCCCGCTATTTTTTCAGCGCGCATGTCTATGTCAGGATATTCGGCAACTTCATCGTTGGCGCGGGTGCCGACTTCGATGAAGACTGCATCAACTGTGCCGCGGTTAATGATGTTGTGTCCGTTGGCCACGCCCGCTTTGAATGTCGCAACATCGCCGGTGCGAAGCACTGTTTCGCCCTCGTTTTCGATGAGAATTGCTTCACCGGAAAGCATGTAGACCAACTCGTCTTCGTTGTGGTGCCAATGACGGACTGAAGACCCAGACCCGGGTTCAATGCGGCAGATATTGAAGCCAAATTGCGTAAGCCCGCCTGCGTCGCCCAGCCGCTTGCGAAAGCGCCCATTGGTGATCGCGGAGAACTCAGGCGGATAGCCCGTGCCGCCCTTCTCTATAATTTCATCAAGATTGAGCTTTGGCATCATACCCGCTCAATGATCGTTGCTGTGCCCATACCTGCGCCAATGCACAGTGTAACGAGCGCAGTGTTTAGATCGCGCCGTTCGAGTTCGTCCAGCACTGTACCCAAAATCATTGCGCCGGTTGCCCCGAGCGGATGGCCCATGGCAATCGCGCCACCTGCGACATTCATCTTATCATGTGGAATATCAAAGGCTTGCATATAACGCAGCACCACAGCGGCAAATGCTTCGTTGAGCTCGAACAGATCAATGTCGGCAATCGTCATGTTGGCGCGCTTGAGCAGTTTTTCCGTGCAATCGACCGGACCGGTCAGCATCAATGCGGGATCAGACCCTATATTGGCGAACGCGCGGATGCGAGCGCGGGGCTTGGACGACAGCATTTTGCCCGCCGCTTTTGAGCCGAGAATAATCGCCGCTGCACCATCCACAATGCCGGACGAATTGCCAGCATGATGAACGTAATTAATCGCTTCCACATCTGGATGGGCCTGAATGGCAACAGCATCAAAGCCACCCATTTCGCCTTGCATCACAAATGATGGGGCAAGACTGCCGAGACCTTGCATGTCTGTGGTCGGGCGCATGTGTTCGTCGCGGTCCAATATGGTCAGACCGTTTTGATCTTTAACTGTAATTACCGACTTACTAAAGTGACCGCTCTTCCAAGAATGAGCCGAACGCTTTTGGCTTTCCACAGCATAGGCATCCACATCGGTGCGCGAGAAGCCATACTTTGTGGCAATCAAATCCGCCGACACGCCTACCGGCATGAAATAGCCCTGAAGCCAAAACGATGGGTCCATATACCACCCGCCGCCCGCCGCACCC
>JBGTAU010000206.1:0-10289 GCA_041749675.1 Rhizobiaceae bacterium
GCAAAAGAAAAAGGCCCCCGAAACGTTACCATTCCGGAAGCCCTCATTTGATGTAGCAATCCATGAGAATCACTTTCCGCGAATCTTGTCAAGCGTCGATGCGTTCGGCGGGGTAATTTCTACTGTCCAAAGATATGTGAGGACAATCATGACTGTGAATTTTGCAGTGACGCCTTTTGGCGGCGCGCCGATGAATGCTGCGCTTTTTTCGCTTAATCAACAACTCCAAGACCGGCGCGAGGTGCTGAAAAACGGGGCAGGTGGACCGAGCAATGACGGCGGCGACTTTGATAAGTGGAAATTGATCAATGCGCTCGGCGTGGCACGCGGTTTCTTTGCGCTGTCCGATCGCACAGTCGCGGTCTTGTCTGCTCTGCTTTCAGTGTTGCCAGGCCGCGTTGTCACGCTCAACGACGAGCAAATCGTCTTTCCATCCAATGCCGAACTGTCGCGCCGCACCAATGGCATGGCGGATGCCACGCTACGCCGCCATATCGCCGCTCTGATAGAGGCGGGGCTGTTGCTGCGCCGTGATAGCCCGAATGGCAAGCGCTATGCCAGGCGCGACGATACGGGGCAAATAGAGGCGGCCTTCGGCTTCGACCTTGGTCCGCTGGCGATGCGGGCTACGGAAATCTTCGCGCTGGAGGACGATGTGAAGCGTGAGGAGGCCCAGATGCGCCGCCTGCGTGATGAGATTTCTGTGCATATTCGCGACGTGGTCAAAATTTTGGATGCGGCAATCGTCGAAGAAAAGCCTGGGGACTGGCAAGGCTTTGCGATGCGTCTGCTGCCACTGGGCCAACGTTTACGCCGCGGAGCATCCATTGCGGCGCTGAGCGAGCGTCGGGACGCGCTGTTGCGCTTGCGGGCTGAAGTGGAAAAGACATGGTTAGATGGGCTCAATGATGAAGAAATGAGCGGCAATGACCGTGATAATGAGCGCCAGTTACAGAATTCAAATACCGAATCTTATATTGAATCTGGCTTAGAAAATAAGCTGAAGCGAACCGTGGTGCCAGAAACAGGTGACGGGGCGGTTGAACGGAACCAAGGGGCTGCTGAAAACGGGGCAGCGCCAGAACGCAAGGGGCGAGACGGCGCTGTTGGCGGTGATGATGGGCTGGGCGAGGGTCCACGCGAGGGGTTGCCGGCGCTGTCGATGGTGTTGGCACTGTGTCCGCAAATTCTCGACTACGCCAAAAACGGGATTGCCTCGTGGCGTGAGTTGAAAACCACTGCCAATCTGGTGCGCTCGATGTTGGGGATATCGCCGGATGCGTGGGGTAGGGCGGAATTGGCGCTGGGTGCCGAGCGGGCGGCTATCGTGATGGCGGCGATGCTGGAACGCGCCGACAAAATCCGTGTGCCGGGTGGTTACTTGCGGGCGATTACCGCCAAGGCTGAAACGGGTGGGTTCTCGGTGCGGCCGATGCTGGAAGCGCTGCGGGCTGGGGCGAAGGGGTGAGGGAGAGTTGACAGCTGTCAACGCAGACTTCTTGCGTGGATGAAAGCAGTTTTGACTTAGCTTGTACTCAACCTTTTAAATCGCAAATGTGAGGCAGGATAGCACCGCTCGACAATTTCGGTAAACTGCCATTCTTGCCAAAGTTAAACGTCGCGACTAGCGTACGCGTCGGGCGCTGAGGGAATGGGAGAGGAAGATATGACACGTCAATTGCTGAGCCGTCGTCGCCTGATGATTGTTGCCGGTGCTGTGTGGATGAGTGCGCTGCCGGCGCAAGGGTTTTCCAAATCACTCGTGCACACGCCTGCCAAGGGAAGTGCGGAGCGCGCGGCCCTGATGGATGCGATGCGGGCCAAGGGTGATGATCAGGACCGGGTGTTTGTGGTCAGGCATTTGAAGGTTTCGGGTGATTGGGCGTGGCTGGACTGTGAGCCACAATCACGCGATGGGCGCAACAAGTATGAGGCTGAAAGCGCTTTGTTTCAGAAAAAGGGCGGGCGCTGGCGAGTGGTGGCACAGCCGTGCGGAGAGGCCGATTGTGAATACGGACCGGAGGTCAATCGCATTCGCGGGGAATTCCCCGCTGCACCGGATGCTATTTTTCCGTGATCGCTGCTTTGTTGCGTTTATATACAACGGTCGTTGAGATGAACCGTCATGAGGGCTCAATTGCGTGTTCAACACGAATTGTCATTGTTGAACAATTTGGTTATGTTCAACAATAATTACGATTGTTGAACAAAAAGGCACTTTGATGTTTCAGCGCCATTCGGCTGTTTCCCATGCGGCCTATCATGATTTGCGACGTGCGCTTTTGGATGATGCGATCAGCGACATTCGGGGTACGGTTTCGAGCGTGACGCGCGGAGGGCGGGTGTATTGGTATGACAGTTACCGCGTTGGATCGGATGTGCGCAAACGCTATATCGGACCTGATAGCACTGAACTGCAGCAACGATTGGCGATGCATGATGCGCTTAAAGTTGAGCGGCGCGAACGCCAAGAGAATCGTGCGCGTTTGGTGCGGCTTCTGCGGGCGGAAGGGTTTCTGAGTGTTGACGGCACGACCGGCTCATTGTTTGCCGCGCTCAGCGGGGCAGGGCTGTTTCGGCTTGGTGGCACCGTCGTGGGCACCAACGCTTTTCGACTGTACGAGGGAGAACTTGGCGTGCGCTTTGCGTTTGATCAAAGCGCCATGACCAATGACATTGATATCGCCTCGTTTGAACGATTGTCTCTGGCGCTGGAGGATAGGGTTGTGCCGCCGGTTGGCGAAATCCTCGCCGGGTTTGCTTTCGAACCCGTGCCAAGCCTCGATGCCGGTAAGGTGTGGCGGTGGCGTCAGAGTCGTAATGAATTGCATGTGGAATTTTTAACGCCGTCTTTTCGCGAAGAAGAAGATCTGCGCCCGCTTGAAGCGTTTGGCGTGAACGCGCAATCGCTGCATTTTTTGAATTATCTCATTGCCGATCCTGTGCCTGCGGTTGCGCTTTATCGAGGAGGTGTGTTGATACAAGTGCCGCGCGTCGAACGCTATGCGGTGCACAAGCTGATCGTGGCAAACCGGCGCAAAGGCGATGACGCGTTGAAGGCTCAAAAAGACCGGATGCAAGCGGCGTTTCTGATTGAAGTTTTGGCACAAGATCGGCCTGATGATTTAGCAATGGCTTGGCAACAGGCGCGGGATAATGGATTGCAGTGGACAAAACATATGGATACAACGCTGAAAAGCTTACCGCAGACGTGCGTGTTATTGAGCGCACTTTGAATAGAGACGCGGCCACCAGTCGTTTGAAAGCGCGTTGACACCTGTCAACATCGCAGCTTTGCCCCGCCCGCAGCAAACGCGTTGATCGAGACTCTCGCTTATCACTCTCGTTTATGGGTCAAGTCAAATACGAAATTGCTTTACTATGGAAGAATCCGTTAAGGTTAATCAATGGTTTACAAACTTGACGATTTGTAACTGACAAGCCAGTTTGCCTCTATTTGTACGGGGGCGGTGGAACGAGCGGCGGCATTTTAGCGATGCGTACGCGGTGCTATGGCTGGGCGGGAGAATCGGCGCTGCTGGATTTTGACGAGCGGACCCGTGCGTAACACCGTGTGAACTGTCATTGCTTTTGGCGATACTTGCTAAAATTCAGAGAATCTCTAATTCGCTGGAAACGTGCAAAAATGATGCGGGGCTGCCGACTTTCAATGTTCCCAAGTCGTCGCGTCCGATGGCGCGCGCGGGCGTCGATGTCGCCATGCTCAAGGCTTCAAAGGTGCTGATGCCAAGATTTTGCGCGGCAAAGCGCACGGTGGAAATCATATCAATATCCGCGCCCGCCAGCGTGCCATCCGCCAAGGTAAGCCGCCCGCCTTGGCGAAGTATTGTGCGGTCGTTGAGTTCAAACGATGTGATCGCGCTGCCGACTGTCGACATGGCATCGGTCACCAAAAAGAGCGCTCCAGGCTTGGCCTTGGCTTTCAGCGCCGCGCGCAAAGAGGCAGCGTGCACATGAAATCCATCGGCGATGATACCAGCTGAGACCAAGCCGCAATCCAACGCCGCGCCGACGAGGCCGGGTTCGCGGTTGCCCAGTTGGCTCATGGCATTGAACAAATGCGTGACCATGTTCGCGCCCGCGTCAAAGCAAGTCATAGCGGTTTTGTAATCGCAGTCCGAATGGCCGAGGCTGACGATAATGCCTTCGCTCGTCATGGCGCGGATTTGGTCTGGTGTGACGGATTCTGGTGCAACTGTGGTGAGCAAGGTTTTGAGTTTTTGCTTGGCGTTCAGTAAGGTGCGCAGATCGTCGGTGCTCATGGGGCGAATGAGGCTTGGATCATGCGCACCATGGCGGGCGATGGATAAGTGCGGACCTTCCAAATGCAGGCCAGCAAAACCTTGTACATTGGCGTCCTGCGCTTCGATTGCTGCCGCCACGGCTTTGGCCGTGATCTGCGGCGTGTCGGTAATGAGCGTGGGCAAAAGCGATGTGGTGCCGAACGGGCGATGCGCGTCGCAGATTGTTTGAATGGCGTCGAGTGAGGGACTATCATTGAGCATCCGCCCGCCGCCGCCATTAACCTGCACATCAACAAAACCTGGGCACAGGATGCCAGTTTGATAATCGACCCGCTTTGCCTCTTGTGGCACATCGGAAAGCGGAACAATTGCAACAACCAAGTTATTGTTTACCAGCAAAGCACTGCCTTGATGAGCGGCGTGCCCATCGAAAATCTGTGGTGCGATGAAGGCGGTTTTTGTCATATGGTTTCGGTTACTTTTCGCAAATGGGGTGGTTTATCGGGATCGAGCCCGCGATGGCGCGATAGCATTTCGACGAAGCTATAGAAAGACGCGATTTGCACGAGTGCATCGGTGAGGCCATGACCTGTGGCGGCAAATGGCAAAGGCGTGGCGCGACTGGCAAGCGCCGAAGTGACGAAAACGCTGGCGCCTTGGTTCACAAGATTTTCGCAAATGGCCAGTACATGTGGCTCGCTTTGATCGCGCGCGCACAGCGCCAATACGGGGAAGTTTTTGCCGACTATTGAAATAGGTCCGTGCATAACCTCAGCTGCCGAGTAGGCTTCCGCGTGCATGCCGCTGGTCTCTTTGAATTTCAGCGCTGCTTCGGCTGCGATGGGGAGCGAGGGACCACGGCCCAAAATATACAGCGATGAATGGCCTTCAAGCTCATGGAGGAGAGGGGACCAATCACAACCAACCGCTTGCTCCAATGCAACAGGCAGTGCGTCTATTGCTGCTTTCAATGTGGCGTTGCCGGTCCATGCCGCCAGTATGAGCAGGCCAGCAATGGTGGAATTGACGAAGGATTTTGTGGCCGCCACAGACAGTTCAGGGCCGGCCAACATATCCAAACCATGCGCGGACTCGGCCATCAGCGGCGAGCCGATCACATTGGTGAGCGCAACCGTCAGGCTGCCGCCGCGCCGTGCATTTGCCGCCATGGCGACAATGTCGGGACTTTTGCCAGATTGCGAAATGGCGAACGTGGCGCTGTTTGCCAGCCGCATTTGCCGCCCGTAAACCGAGGCGATTGACGGACCGAGCGAGGCCACAGGAAGGCCGGTTTCAAGCTCAATGACATATTTCAAAAATGCCGCTGCATGATCGGACGAGCCGCGTGCAATCGTTGCAATAAATACAGGGTCAACCGTGCGCAGGTGCGCTGCGATGAGGTCAACTGCATCGGACGACTTGCTGATAAGCCGCTGCGCGGCATCGGGTATCTCTTCAATTTCGCTGCGCATACGGGATTTTGACGCGGGGGCGTTTTGCATATTGATAGTCCTTACAGCCGCAGTTCGGCGACAAAGTCATAAGCATCGCCGCGATAAATCGAGCGGGTAAACTCAACGACGCGGCCAGATGGCAAGTACGAAATACGCTCGATTTTCAAACTGGCTGAGCCCGCCGGTACATCCAGAAGCTTGGCGTCGCCTTCCTCCAAACTAATGGCGGATATACGTTGCATGGCGCGCACGGGGCGGCAGCCATTGGCCTCTAGCGCAGCGTACAGCGAGATATCGACCAGCTCCGGATTGGGCAGGGAAATGGATGACATCGCCGCGCGCTCAATGGCGAGCGGCGTGTCGTTGGCGATGCGCAAGCGATTGACCCGCGCGACACGCTCTCCGGCGCCAAGGCCAAGCACCATCGTCTCATCGGGCGATGCCGTAAAAATGCCGCGATCCAGCCAAACCGAGCGCACGGTCTTGCCGCGCCGCGCCATATCCTCTGTAAATGACGTCAGCTGTGACAGCGATTGTTCAACGCGGTCCACTTTGGGCGTTACAAAGGTGCCCGAACCATGGCGCTGCACGAGCAGGCCATGCTGCACCAAATCCTGTACTGCTTTGCGCACCGTGACGCGGGAGATTTCAGCCATATCAGCAATGTCGCGCTCCGATGGCAGGGCCTCGCCCGGCTTGATAATGCCAGTGCGAATGGCGGTCTCTATGCGCCGCGCAAACCGCAAATACATCGGCCCGCCCAACGGGGCGGTATCAAGCTCTGGCGCAAAAACGCGGCTGATTGGATCAGGCATCGTCAGGCTTTCCAATTTCTGCAAAAATACAGAGTTTTTACCCCAAAAGGGTCGTTTATTGAATAATACCAATAAAATACCAAATGCCAAGTGCTAATTTTTAGAGATGCACTGTGCTCGTTTAATTTGTTGATTTTATTCACTTTAAAATGTTTTTCAAAAAAAATATTAATGAGTATTAATTTTTCTTCTTGCCAAGTGGTATTTTTTTGGCATTATATCCGCCAAGAGGGTTTGAGATGAACGCAACCACGACAGAATCGCGCAATGGCTGGAGTGCTGGTATCGACCAGCGCGATCCGCTTGATGCGCTTGGACTGTTGTTGGATGGGCAAATTGCGGCAGCAAAGAGCGTTCGAGAAGCGCTTCCGGCTGTTGCCGAAATGGCGCAGGCGATGGCAAAGACCATTCGCAATGGTGGGCGTCTATTTTATGCGGCCGCTGGTAGTTCCGGCTTGATGGCATTGGCGGATGCGTTGGAAATTCCAGGCACGTTCGGCATTCCGATGTCGCGCATTGTGGCGCTGTTCGCGGGCGGCGTGGATGCGCTTCATGATATGGTTGGCGGTGTTGAAGATGATATTGCCCAAGCGAAGGCCGACGTGTTGGCACATCATATTTCGTCGAAAGATTTTCTGATCACCTTGTCTGCCAGTGGCACAACGCCTTATGCGCTGGCCATTCTCGAAGTCGCCCAATCAGTTGGCGCAAAAAGTGCGGGCATTGCCAATAATGCGGGCTCGCCGCTGCTCAACGGCAGTGACATTAAAGTATGCTTACCGACGCCGCCGGAAGTTCTGGCTGGGTCCACCCGCATGGGCGCGGGCACGGCGCAGAAGATCGCGCTCAACATGGCCTCCACTTTGATGGCCATTGAACTGGGCCATGTTCATGACGGTCTTATGGTCAATGTACGGGCTGATAACATCAAACTCATTCGCCGCGCCAAGACGATTGTCGCGACAATATCCGGCTGCTCGGAAGACGAGGCAAGCCGGGTTCTTGAACTGGCAGGCGGCGATGTGAAGCGCGCCGTTCTGTTGTCCCGTGGTGTTAAAACTTTGCCACAGGCCGAAAAGCTTCTCGAACGATCGGGGCAAAAACTACGCCCCGCACTTTCGGAAATAAACCGCGCGATAAGCGCGGGTGTATAATCCAAAACCAACAGTGGAGAACGAGCTATGACGTTAAAACTCTCAAAATCACTATTGCTAGCAACGGCGCTCTGCGGCGTGTCCGCACCTGCTTTTGCGGAAGACGTGACACTTACCATCGAAAGCTGGCGCAATGACGATCTGGCTATTTGGCAAGATAAACTCATTCCGGCGTTTGAAGCCAAAAACCCCGGCATCAAGGTGAAGTTCACCCCGTCCGCGCCGACTGAATATAATGCAGCACTGAACTCTAAGCTCGAAGCAGGTTCTGCTGGTGATCTCATCACCTGCCGCCCGTTTGATGCGTCTCTCGCGCTATACGACAAGGGCTATCTGGCTTCGCTGAAAGACCTTGAAGGCATGAAGAATTTCTCCGATGTCGCCAAGTCCGCTTGGATCACTGACGATGGCGCAAACCCGTTCTGCGTGCCGATGGCGTCCGTTATTCATGGTTTCATCTATAACAAGGATGCCTTTGATAAGCTGGGCATTGCAGCGCCTGCAACAGAAGCAGAGTTCTTTGCAGCGCTCGACAAAATCAAGGCAGACGGCACTTATATTCCAATGGCGATGGGCACCAACGACCAGTGGGAAGCCGCGACAATGGGCTATAACAACATCGGCCCGAACTATTGGAAAGGCGAGGAAGGCCGCAACGCGCTGATTAAAGGCGAACAAAAGCTGACCGATGCGAACTGGGTTGCGCCATACGCAACGCTGGCAAAGTGGAAGGATTATTTGGGCGACGGCTTTGAAGCTCAGACCTATCCGGATAGCCAGAACCTGTTCACGCTCGGCCGTGCTGCCGTTTATCCCGCAGGTTCATGGGAAATCTCCGGCTTTAATACGCAAGCAAAGTTCAAGATGGGCGCGTTTAACCCGCCAGTCGCGAATGCCGGCGACCAGTGCTACATCTCCGATCACACCGACATCGCAGTTGGCATGAACGCGAAGTCAGCGCATCCAGATCAGGCGAAAGCCTTCTTGAACTGGGTGGCATCTCCGGAGTTTGCGGCGCTGTATGCCAATGCATTGCCAGGCTTCTTCCCGCTGTCCAATGGTGAAGTAAAGCTGGATGATCCACTGGCTCAGGAAATGGTTTCCTGGCGCGGCAAGTGCAAATCGTCCATCCGCTCGACCTATCAGATCCTATCACGCGGCACGCCAAATCTCGAAAATGAGACTTGGAATGCGTCTGCCAACGTCATCAAGGGAACTGAAACGCCCGACGCTGCGGGCAAGCGCCTGCAAGATGGATTGGCATCCTGGTACAAACCAGCGATGGCGAAGTAATCATCGCTTGCACTGCCCTCTCCGCAAAAGCGGGGAGGGTTTTTTATAGGTTTAAGAAACAACAGGAGGGGACCATGGCGAATACCAACGACGCCCGTCCAGCCACGCGCTGGCATATCGCTGTGTTTTTGGCGCCTGCTGTTTTGGTCTACACGATGATTATGATTGTGCCGTTGTTTGGCACTTTGCAAATGTCATTTTTCAAGAATGGCGAAGGCGGTTTGGTATTTTCGGGCCTTGAGAATTTCCGCACTTTGTTTGGCGATGAGCGCTGGTCCGCTTCATTTTGGAATGCGCTCGGGAATAATTTTTGGTTCTTCATCATTCATATGCTGGTGCAAAATCCGATCGGCATTTTGCTGGCGGCGCTGCTTTCAAACCCGAAACTGCGTCTGCGCAATACCTATCGCACCTCGATCTTTTTGCCGACGCTGCTGTCTTTTGTGATCGTTGGCTTTATCTGGAAATTGATTTTGTCGCCCATCTGGGGTGTGGCACCTAATCTGCTTGATGCGATTGGCTTGAAAAGCCTGTTTGCCCCTTGGCTTGGCAAGGAAGCGTATGCGCTGACGACCGTGGCGTTGGTGTCGGTCTGGCAGTTCGTGGGTATCCCTATGATGCTGATTTATGCGGCGCTGTTGTCCATACCCGATGAGGTGTTGGAGGCAGCGGAGTGCGACGGCATCACAGGCGCATCGCAGTTCTGGAAGATCAAGCTGCCGCTCATATTGCCAACGATTGGTATCATTTCCATCCTGACATTCGTCGGCAATTTCAATGCCTTTGACTTGGTTTACACGATGCAAGGCGCGCTGGCAGGGCCGAACTATGCCACGGATATTTTGGGCACATTTCTTTACCGCACGTTCTTTGGGTTCCAGTTGCAAGTGGGTGATCCTCACATGGGATCGACGATTGCTTCGGTGATGTTCCTGATCATTTTGACGGGTGTTTGTGTCTATCTATTTTTTATCCAGACGCGCATGCGCCGCTATCAGTTTTAAAGGAGCGAGATTGTGAGCGTCGCCACATCATCGCGTTCGCGCAGCATTTCAGCCCATATCGTGTTGGCCGGTTACACGCTTCTATGCTTGTTCCCCGTTATACTCGTGGTGATGAATTCGTTCAAAACACGCAACGCGATTTTCTCCTCGCCGCTGGCGCTGCCGACACGCGAGACATTCAGTTTGGAAGGTTACCAGACTGTGATCGCGCAAGGCGACTTTTTGCATTATTTTCAAAACAGTCTGGTGGTTACCGTTGCCTCACTGTTTTTCATTTTGCTGTTTGGGGCCATGGCGGCGTTTG
>JBGTAU010000207.1:0-5889 GCA_041749675.1 Rhizobiaceae bacterium
CAAGGGCCAATGCGCGCGCGAGCGCAGCGCGTTTGATCATTCCTCCGGAAAGTTCAGATGGAAACTTGTTGGCAGCATCCGCCTGCAATCCGACCAGCGATATTTTTAAGTGCGCCAATTCGAGCATAAGCTTTGGAGAAAGGTCCAAATACTCGCGCATCGGGACCATAATATTTTCTGCCACCGTGAGCGCTGAAAACAATGCGCCGTGCTGAAAGAGCACACCCATGCGCATATCTATCGCGATTTTTTGCTTTTCTGTGACGTTATCGATGTCTAGATCAAACAATTCGATGGTTCCGCTGTGTTTCTTCGCCAGTCCAAGAATTGTTCGTAACAGAACTGATTTGCCGGAACCCGACGCCCCGACAAACCCCAAAATTTCGCCGCGCCGTACGTCAAGGTTTAGGTGATCGAGAATGACTTTGTCGCCAAACGATACACAAACATCGCTGGCCGAGATCACGACATCAGCTTTTTTAGCAACCGTTTTCATTAACAACGCTTTCGATGATTGTTCATGATTGCCTTAGAAATCAATTGCGGCATAAAACATGGCGAACATTCCATCGACTACTATGACCACAAATATCGCCTTCACTACTGAAGTGGTCACTTTTTGGCCGAGTGATTCTGCACTGCCACCAACCTTCAGCCCTTCGACGGACGCAACAATGCCGATGATCAATGCCATGAATGGGGCTTTGATCAAACCTGCAAAATAGGTCGACAGATCCACAGCTTCGTGCAACCTTGCAATAAAAGATGAAGGCGGGATGCCCGAATAACTCCAAGCGACAAGTGATGCGCCGACAAGTGCCGACAAGTCGGCGACGATCGTCAAAATAGGCAAGGAAACGACCAAAGCAACCAGTCGCGGGAAAACCAAGACGCCAATCGGGTTAAGGCCTATCACTTGCAGCGCATCAATTTCCTCGCGCATCTTCATAGAGCCAATTTCGGCAGTGATGGCGCTGCCGGAGCGGCCTGCAACCATGATGGCTGTCAGCAAAACGCCGATCTCGCGCAATACCAGCACACCAACGAGGTCAACGACAAAAATTTCAGCGCCAAAATAGCGCAATTGAAATGCGCCTTGCTGCGCAATAATCGCGCCAATGATAAACGACATCAGGATTACAACGGGAAATGCGCCGATGCCCATCCGGTCAATTTGATGGACGATGGCCGCCGGACTGACGCCATGAGAGCGTCCAATTTTCATTTGTGCGCCTTGGATCGTGGCACCCAGTATATTCATTGAGCGTATCATATCGGCCCAGAACGCGAAGACGTTTTCACCGAGCTTGGCTATTGAGCCAGCGAGTACTCCGTCACTCAATGAACGTGCCTTTGGATTTTCGAGTTCCGGTGCGCCAGCGACCGCGTCCAGCAATATTTTATGCTGTTCTTCAAGTCCGATAAACTGAACTTCAACATTTTTGCTTTGCAAGGCTCTGGTGGTTCGATGGATTAGCCATGCGCCTGCGGTGTCTAAGCCACGCAACTGCGAAAGGTCGAGCGTCAACGACTTTGTTTGATCAGCTTCAAATGCGCGCATCGATTCATCGATAATGCCGATGCGATGAGTGGTCCAGTAGCCTGCCAAGGTCATTACTGTTCCATCGGCGCTTCGCGTTACATTAACCGTTGTTTTCACGCCGGAGTTTGATGAATTATTATTGGAAGAAGCAATTGCCATTTGTTTAGTTTACAGGCCAATTACGTCAGTGTCATCTGAATCGGAACGCTTATCCATGACTTTTAAGGTCGCAGTCTTTGAAGAAGAATTTCCCATCGCTGGAAGCTTTGTCATTTCGAGAGGTGCCAAGACAAAAGCAGCGGTGGTACGGGTTATTATTAGCGATGGCACACATAGTGGTCAGGGTGAGTGCGTACCTTATGCCCGTTATGGCGAATCGATTGCATCCGTTGTTTCACAGATTCATGCTTCGATTTCGATGATTGAAAATGGAATTACGCGCCCCGATCTCTTGTCCGCAATGCCAGCGGGCGCTGCGCGCAATGCAGTCGATTGTGCGCTATGGGACCTTGAAGCGAAACAATTAAAGACTTCCGCATTTCAAATGGCAGGCATTGAGAAATGTTTGCCCGTGACGACGGCATTCACGCTTTCCATGGGAACCCCGCAGTCAATGGCGGAGGCAGCGCAGGCGGCCGCGCATCGCCCGCTTTTGAAAATTAAAGTGGGAGGCGTTGGCGATTTAGAGCGCTTGCAGACTGTACGCGAAGCCGCGCCCAATTCGAAAATCATTGTTGATGCCAACGAGGGTTGGAACAATGAGAATTTAGAAGTTAATCTTGCCCAGTGCTTCAAACTCGGAGTGACCTTGGTTGAACAGCCTTTGCCTGCAGGTCATGACGCCCTATTGGCTCACATCGATCATCCGGTGTTGATATTTGCGGATGAAAGTGTCCATCAAGCCAAGGATCTGGCCACGTTGAAAGGTCGCTATGACGGCGTAAATATCAAACTTGATAAAGCCGGTGGATTGACAGAAGCACTAAAGATGCACGCGATCGCGAAAGAAATAGGCTTGAAATCTATGATCGGATGTATGGTGGGCAGCTCGCTGGCAATGGCACCTGCGTTCGCGCTGGCGCAAACCGCTGATTTTGTGGACCTTGATGGCCCCTTGCTACTGGCCAGAGACCGCGAACCGGGGCTGCGTTATGTTGGTTCAACTTTGTATCCTCCCGAACCCTCATTGTGGGGCTAGAACGGGTTTGGACTTCGCAAATACTCAACAATTATAGCTATTTATCTGTGTTTTTTGATCGCGATTTATCACGTTGTGCTGACGGGATCTATTTGGGCTTTGCAATTTAAGGTGCGCCTGCGCTCGAGGGTCTTCTCGTTTGCAACTATGGTCGGTAACCGTGTTTCGACCTTTTGGTTTACAAATCGTTAAAATCGAATAAAGACTGCTAATCATCAGTTGAATGTTATCTGTGCCACGAGCGTATAGGTGTAGTCTTGCGTAATCTATTAAACCCGTCATTTTCGCTTGTGGCATTGGTGTGGATTTTTACAACCATTGTTGTTGTTGGCGAAAGCCAAGCGCGCCCAGCGATTTGTGGTAAGTTGGAACGCCAACTGGCATCTGCCGGCTCAACTACCTCGGGTGGCTCAGATAAATTCAGCAAAGCAGCGCGGGCGCAGTCTCAGCAGTTACAAATAGCGCGCAGTCAAGCGCGGAACGCCGGTTGCGGCGGCTCGTTTCTGTCATTGGAAAATGGCGGTGCAAACAGGGCATTTTGTGCGCGCATCACCAACACAATTCGGCGCATGGAATCCAATCTTGCGAAGTTGCAAAGTAAATCAGGCGATGGCGCAGTGCGTCCTAATCGTTCGCGAATTTTAGCCGCACTCGACGCCAATGATTGTAACAACCGCGTTATTGATGACATTGTCGTAAAGCGGAAACTGCCGGAAACCACGAAAGCGACCAAGCCCAATTTCCTGACAATCCTATTCAGTGGCGGCAAACAGCCCAAAAAAATTGAAACCAGCTATCAAGTTGCGTCGGTTCAAAACCCCTCTGAGAAGAAGCGCGTGACAGTTGTCAACGGTGGCAAGAAAACTGAAGCCACATACGATGTTTCAAACGGCACTTTCCGGACCCTTTGCGTACGCACATGTGACGGCTATTATTTTCCAGTTTCGTTTTCCACGACGAGCTCACATTTTGCGACAGACGAAAAGGCTTGTGCATCCATGTGCCCAGGCGCGGAAACCAAGCTCTATTATCACCGTGTACCTGATGAAGAGCCGGAAGAGATGATTAGCTTGCGCAAAGAGCCATACGCGGCTCTGCCAACTGCATTCCAATATAGACGCGATGGCGTTGGCGCTGCGCCAAACTGCACTTGCCAGGCAGCAGTTAACGAAGCGGCGGACGATCTTGCTGATATTGACACTGTAAAATCAAAGTCAAAATGGATTCCGCAACCATCAATTAAACCTGCTATGCTGGATGATGAAGAGGCGGTTTTCAATCGCAACGGTGGGCTTGATGCAGCGTCTATTAATGCGCTGTTGCAAATAAAACTCAACACGCAAACCCTTGCTTCTCAGCAAAACATCAGGGTCGTCGGGCCAGTGTTCTTGCCTTCCCAATCAAAGGCAGAAGGTTTGCAAGTTCAGGACCATTCGAGCGTCCAGTAAGCGCGACTCGCAGTGGCATAAATAGCCCCTTACCGGAACGACCGCTTTGCTTTTTGACTGCATCGGTCCATGTCTTCCAAGTGTCCTTATCAAATTCAGCATCGGGCAATGTATCAAAGGCTGTACGCACGAAGTCCACGTCCTCTGCACTTAATACATCCGTGTCCGCATTTTTGACGGTCACAATATCCCACCACACTTTGGCTTCTGCGACACGTTCAATATTTCCTCGCACCGTCTCCCAAAATGCTTTTGCAATAGGCCCGTCAATCCCCATGGCCGTCAGGCGCTCTTTGACCTCATCAAAGGACATATGATGCACCAGTGTACGATTGAGCAAATCGAGTTCCGCAGGATCAAACTTTGCTGCTGACTTTGAGACATGTGAAAGGTCAAACAATTTGGCAAGTGAGGCCATATCTTTTTGGGCTTCAACACTATCAGACGTTCCCGTCAAAATGGCCAAAGACGCAACAGCTGCGGGCTCATATCCTGCCACTGCGAGCGATCCGATCGACAAAGCGCCAGTGCGTTTTGACAAACCCTCCCCGCTCACGGTTGTCAGCAAATTATGATGCCCGAATACCGGTGGTTCTGCGCCAAGTGCGCGAAACAAGGCAATTTGTGCGCCAGTGTTTGTCACATGGTCTTCGCCGCGAATAACATGGGTGACGCCCATATCGATATCATCCACAACGGATGGCATGGTATATAGCCAAGTGCCATCTTCGCGGATCAAAACTGGGTCTGAAAGCGATGCCAAATCTACCGTTTGATAGCCACGCACGAGGTCGTCCCAATGAACTTCAGTTCTTTCAGGTTTGAACGGGTCAGTTTTGAAATTGGGCAGCAAAAAGCGCCAATGCGGTTTTTTTCCTTGCGCCAGCAATTCATCAATTTCTTGTTTGCTCAGCCGCAGTGCATCGCGCGTATAAACAGGCGGGAGTTTGCGCGCCAAGCGTAGCTTTCGCTTGCGCTCTAATTCATCGGCCGTTTCAAAACATGGATAGAGCGTGCCATGCTCCTTAAGATATTCAGCTTTGGCTTGGTAAACTGCAAACCGGTCCGATTGGCGATAGAATGCGTCAGGCACAATTCCGAGCCAAGTTAAGTCCCTTGCTATCGCGTCAGCATATTCGGTCTTGGATCGTTCTACGTCCGTATCATCCAGCCGAAAAATAAACTTTCCATTTTGACTTTTTGAAAAAAGCCAGTTGGATAAGGCGGTGCGGGCGTTGCCGATGTGGATGTATCCCGTTGGTGACGGGGCGAAGCGCGTAATGATTGTCATAGCGATGGGTTAATCCAAGCCAATTAACTTCGCAACTACCTTGCGGCAAATTTGCGTTGATCAAGCCATCCGGCAAAGAGCGCAACACTCATTGCAAGCTCTGCTGCGACCTCTGGCGCTAATTTATGCCGTGCGTAACCGACTGCCAGCGCACAAGCGTCGAAAATGCCTGTCGTGAGGTCTTGGTGGTCTTGCGAATATGTAAGCAGCGAATCAAAATCTGTTTGAATTCCTGCTGCAAGCCTATCCGGCGTGTCTGACATTAGGTTTTCAGGCCTTGAAAACCCAGCGCGTCTTTGCATTATTTCATGCGCATTTTGGCGCACTGTCAAAAAATCGGGGAACCGATTGGCCCCTGACAAAAGTGAACTTTCAATGAGTTTCGATGCCAATGTCCCACTTTTGATGG
>JBGTAU010000208.1:0-5212 GCA_041749675.1 Rhizobiaceae bacterium
GTTCTTAGCGCCGTTGTGATGGTCATTTCCGCTAAAAATGTTGGATAGCCGGTTTCTACATCAGCTAACAAACCAAAGGCGGTAACCGTGCGCAGTCCAGTGGCCGTATTCTTTGGGTGGCCGTTTACAAATTTCAACCCGTATGTTTCGCCATCGGAAGTCGGCATTAACTCAATTACACCGTCATGAGAATGGCTGGCCAGGCGTGCGACCTTTTCAAAGCTCGCCCAGCGTTTGAAATCAGTTTCGAGTTCACTCACAATTTCTTGGTACACGCGGTCAATGCCACATTGGTTGACCAGCGCAATAATATCTTGTGTGCCGACAAAACTGACCATGGGTTGTTCTCACTTTGAATTATGCAATTGATTTGGAAAATAGCTTGACTTTGCCTTGCTTAAAATCACAATATTTTGTATAAAAACGCAATTTACTCGACAAAATGATAGAACAATTGGCAAAATGATAAACATGGATGATTTGGACCGCTCGTTGATCGCTGCTTTACTTCACGATGGGCGTGCGCCCTTGTCTAAACTGGCAGACATCGTTGGGGTGTCACGCGGAACAGTTCAAAATCGGCTGGACCGAATGATCAATGACGGCACGATCTCTGGGTTTACCGTGCGAACTAAAGAATTGGCGGATGCCCGTAAGGTTAGGGCCGTGACTATGATCGAGGTCTCTGGGAAACACACACCAGTCGTCGTGCGACAGTTGCGCCAAATCGGTGAAATTGTGAGTTTGCACACAACGAACGGCGCATGGGATCTTGTGGCGGAGATTGAAACGCCTGATTTGATTGCCTTTGATAGAGTGCTTGCAAAAATGCGCACCATTGACGGCATTGCGCGTTCAGATACGACACTACTGCTTGCGCCTGCATAAACATTTTTCACGATTTACAAGTTTTCACGGCAAAGCACCCTTGCGCTGATTGTTGTTTCCTGTTCAACGGCGCTTCGCAATTGCATTCGGCGATTTGCGCCCGTTCCAAGTGTTAAGGACTAGTTTTTATGGGCAAGGCGATCGGCCTCGATTTTGGCACGTCGAATTCGACTGTTGCAATTTTGGAAAACGGAAGGCCACGGCTAATTCCTTTAGAAGGCGATCACGGCACTATTCCCAGTGCATTGTTTTTTGATTTTGAATCAAAAAGCGATCACTTTGGACGAGATGCCATTGAGCGCTATACTGATGGTCGCGGCGGACGATTGTTGCGCTCGCTCAAAAGCATTCTTGGAACAAGCCTTATGAATGATACGACGCGTATTCGAACGCGTTTGATGCCATTCGAAGAGGTTTTAGGTTTTTTCATCAAACACATAAAGACAACTGCTGAAGCCCATTTGGGGCATGAGGTTACCGATGTTGTGCTGGGTCGACCTGTCTATTTCGTCGACGATGATGAGAAGGCAGACAAGCTTGCGGAACAAACGCTGGAAAACATCGCCCGTGCGCAAGGGTTCAAAAACATCCGCTTTCAGCTTGAGCCGATCGCAGCGGCTTTGGATTATGAGCGGAGTTTGAGCGCGGAGTGCCTAGCGCTTATTGTCGATATCGGGGGCGGTACGGCTGATTTTACAATTGCAAAACTGGTGCCAACTGCACAAAAATCGCAAAGTGCCAGCCAAGTGTTAGCCAATGGCGGTGTGCATATTGGTGGTACGGACGTTGATCGCGTACTCAGTGTCAACCAAGTCATGCCAATGTTGGGTTTGGGCACAAAAAGCAAAGACGGGCGACGCAATTTACCGGTTTGGCCTTTTAACGATTTGGCCACTTGGCACCGTATCAACAGTCTATCTGATGCGCGCGCGCTCAGCCAAATGCGCGCGATATTAAAGGATGCAGCAGAACCGGATTTGTTTGAACAACTGATTTCGTTGGTCGAACATCGGGAAGGGCACCGACTAGCCGGACAGGTAGAAAAAGCCAAGGTGGCTCTGTCTTTTGAAGAACGCTTTGAAACGAGCCTTGCCGGAATTGACGCTGGTTTGGTCACTTTTTCGCGTCTGAAATTCGAAGGGAGTATGGCGCAACTCATCGTGCGTTTGCGAGAAAAAATGCAAGAAACGCTCGCAGCTGCCAGTCTCAATCCTTTGCAAATTGATGCCGTCTTTCTCACGGGAGGAACCACGCAAATTCCCAGTGTGCAGGCCATGCTAGAGTTGGAGTTTCCGCAAAGCCAGTTTGTGCGCGGCGATGTGTTTGGCAGCGTGGGCTTGGGTTTAGCGATTGACGCAGACCGCCATTTTGCCTGACGTGGAATCAGCTAAAGTTTTACTTATTCGCTTAGGTTAACCTTATTGCGGATCGGCTATCTTAGGACACCTTAAAAAAAGCCCTCGCAAAAAATGATACGCAAAATATTACAATTTGAAACGCTGACAGATGTTTTTGTCAGAGCGTTAATTCTTACGCTCATCATCGCTATTACGGCAGGACTAATTGTCGATGGTGTGGGGCGTAGTTTTTTTGCTGACGATGCTTTTGGATTTTCAAATCTTGCTTACTTTGTTGGGGCAGGGACTGGTATTGTCGTTGGCGCACCCATAGTTTTGGCGTTTTTCATCGCAGCCAAAGTCATTTATGGCGATCATTTGGAAGTGGCGAAAATTGCGCGTGAAGACTTTCTAACTGGTCTTTTGAATCGGCGCGAATTTTTTGGAAGAATTACGACACAGAATGCCGAACATGGTGGCCAAACTTTCTTTGCAGGTGACGGGCTATTGCTGATTATCGACGCCGATAACTTCAAGCGCATCAATGACGTTCACGGACATTTGGTTGGCGATACAGCGCTCGTTGCAATTTCTACGGCCGTGAAGCAAGCTGTGCGAGACATTGATATTGTTGCACGCATTGGCGGCGAGGAGTTTGGCGTGTTTTTGCCTGCTGTCACAAATGCGCATGGAATGGAAATAGCTGAGCGCATACGCAAGTCCGTTGCGGATACTTTGCTTTATGCTGGGGATGAGCAATTGATATTAAACATCAGCATTGGTGCTAAGTCCGCCACGCGCACCACGATAGTATCAACCTCAATGAAGGCCGCGGACGCCGCACTTTACAGCGCAAAGCTACAAGGAAAAAACCGAGTGGTCTTGGCAGACGAATTAGAAGTCGTGGAACATTCAAATTCCAAACAAAAAGCCGCTTGACCGTTGAATTGGAATTTGTGCAAAAAAACGGCGCAATTTCTGCGCCGTTTTCTCTAGACTAACATTTTAGCCGCCGAATACGTCGAAGTCGAAATACTTCTTGGCGATTTCATCATACTTGCCGTTGGCGCGGATGGCGGCAATCGCAGCGTCGAGCTTACCTTTAAGCTCAGTATCGCCCTTACGAACGGCAATACCAGCGCCTTCGCCATGTATTTTTGGATCTGGTGTGATGGTGCCCAGCAGTTTGCAGCATGCGCCTTCGGGTGTTGCAAGCCAGCCTTTAAGTACCATCACATCGTCATTGACGGCATCAATGCGGCCATTTGCAAGGTCAAGCTTGTATTCTTCAGCTGTTGGGTAAGACTTAACAGTTGAATCCTTGTATGTGGCTTCTGCGTAGTTCTGGTGGATGGTGGAACCTTGCGCACCAATGTTTTTGCCGGCCAGAGCTGCGGGCGAAACGTCAGCAATTGTGGAGTCTTTGGCAACAGCGATGGCTGGCGGCGTATTGTAATATTTGCCGGTGAAATCAACCTTCATCTTGCGTTCTTCAGTGATCGACATAGACGCAATGATTGCATCAAACTTTTTAGCTTCAAGCGCTGGAATGATGCCGTCCCAATCTTGGACTACGAATTCACATTCTGCCTTCATTTCTGCGCATAGTGCATTGGCGATATCGATATCAAATCCTTCGAGTTTGCCATCTGCGGTCACATTGTTGAAGGGAGGATACGCGCCTTCGGTGCCGATTTTCAATTTGAGCGCGTCTTGTGCACTGGCTGACCCAACTGCAAATACCAATGCAGCGGCAGAGAGTGCGAGAGCGAAACGTCGAGTAATAGTCATTGTGGCCTCGTTGTTATTGTGTCGCGCCTCAAAATAAAGCGGACTTCATATTTTGATCGCCAACGTGTCTGTGGCGTCTGACTTAATCCAATCATTTTCGCGCTGAATTGCAACAAGCAAATGTGGTAATAAGCTGATAAATCGCTTGAAATTGCTATTGCCCTAACGTCAGCCAGGCGACTTTAGAAATTTCTCCACAACCAAGTTGGCAATGTCATTAATTTCATTGATATGAAAAACCGGCAAATTTTCATCTTTAAAGGTATGATCGCAGGCAATTGCGAAAATATTGGGATCGGTGGGCGCAAGGGGAACATTGTCTTTGGCGTCTTTGCGTCGCACCTCAATTTTGAGATGACCCTCGCGTTTATAGCCTTCCACTATAACCAGATCGCACGATGCCATTTTAGACAAGACTACATCCAGCGGCGGTTCTTGCTCTTGATCCAGTTCGTGGATGATTGCCCAGCGCTTGGACGAAACGATAGCGACTTCCGAGGCGCCAGCTTTGCGATGTCTCCAGCTGTCACGACCTTCTTGGTCAATGTCAAAGGCGTGGTGGGCGTGCTTGACTGTCGAAATGCGATAGCCACGGGCCACCAAGTTTGCCACCAGTTTCTCGGTAAGTGTCGTTTTTCCGGAGTTTTTCCATCCGGTTATGCCAAGAATATTCATCTGTCCTGTCATTGTTTTTGCAACACGAGTTCTGCATCTGCCAAGTCTTGTGGCGTGTTGATGTTCATAAAAGGATCGTAAGTTTCATGCTCACCAAATTCTACAATTTTAAGCGGGATAGTTGAAAGAAATCGCCTTGCGCTGCGATTGTCTTTGTCAGTGAGCCACGCGTTCAATTTGGGTTCAATACCTATTGGCCACAGTGCACACGTTGGATGGATCTGCCCCTTATGCATCGCAGCGGTCACGCATTGCTGTGCGGGTGTCAACAGGCTTTCAACGAGATTGGCTGGAATAAATGGTGTATCAACAGAAACCGTGACAACGGCATCAACGGCAGGTGATTGTTTCCTTGCCCACTTTAGCGCCGAGAGCACGCCCGCCAATGGCCCTGATATTTCGGCATCATTATCTGGCACAATCTGAAAGGTGTCCGCCAAGGACCTATCGTTGCTGTTTATCACGAGAATATCGACCTGCGGCATCAGCCGCTCTACGACGTGTGCCAGCAAGGTTTTGCC
>JBGTAU010000209.1:0-1590 GCA_041749675.1 Rhizobiaceae bacterium
CATGAAATGGGCCAGATGAATGGGATGGACATGTCCAAACCCAAGGGCGACCAAGGCGCATCATCAATGGCTTTTGCTAAGGCCAATGGTGATATGCACACAGGCATGGCCATTGAGTTTTCTGGCAATGCGGATGTAGATTTTGCCAAGGGCATGATCCCGCATCATCAGGGCGCTGTGGAAATGGCCAAGATTGAATTGCAATATGGCAAGGATGCGGACATGCGCAAACTGGCAGAAGGCGTCATTGCAGCGCAGGAGGTTGAGATTAAGTTCATGACCGAATGGCTGGCCAAGAACGCGAAGTAATCAGCAAATGCATTGGGCGGCGAGGCATTTTTTGTCGCCCAATTAGCCTAAAGTCTTGGTGTTTTTGCCGTCAACCGCGCCCAAAGGCGCATTGGAGCAGGCGCTTGAATTGCTTATATCCAAAGGATCGCGCTGCACTTACGGCGCTGAATGCAAATCCATCTGGAGGATAGTCATGAAAACAGTTTTCACTTTGCTCATCGGTGCCGTGCTGGGCTACGGCGCATCCATTTATATGCCTGCCCAAACCATGATGGCAAAATTTATGGCGATGGATATGCCCGATATGTCCGCTGGTCACGAAATGAATGTCGATGCTGGTTCGACGCCTGAGGCTGAAAAACCAAAGACGCCGTGAGCTATTTCAAGAAATAAGTCAGCGCCATTGCGATGCAGTGGCGCAACTCTTGTTCAGCGAGTGGCTTGTTTGCGTCAACGACAATGGTGCGGTTGCCTTCAAATGTCAGCCTATCAGAATACAGCTCGCGAAAGCGTTCAACCAAGCCAGTGTGGCAGATAAAGTGCATCGACACGCTGTCATCCTTGCGAGGCGCGAGGCGCACCGAACTGCCGATGCCCTTCTTTTTCGGCGTGTAGCTTGGCTCGCCCCATTTCAAGCTTTCTTCTATCTCGCCAACTCCGCGCGTTTGCGCAGCCGTTGCCAAAATGAATTGCCGCAGCGGGATTAAACGCTGTTGCATTACCGGCGTGAACGACGCCAGATTTCCAAAATCAGACACGCTTAGCCCGCTTTGCCAACAGCGGTTGCCTGCAATGACAACCCTCGACATGGTCATTGACCAGCCCCATCGCCTGCATAAACGCATAGCACGTAGTGGGGCCGACAAAACTCCAGCCGCGCTTTTTCAGATCTTTGGACAGGCGCGTGGACGCTGCCGAGAAGCCTGCTGAAGTGAGGCTGGCATGATCATAACGGGCGTGAAGCTCTGATTTTGGCGGCTCGAAGCCCCAAAAATAGGTATTGAGCGAGCCAAACTCGGCTTTGAGTTCAATCGCGCGCTTGGCATTGTTGATGGTCGAAACGATCTTGCCGCGATGTCGCACGATGCCGGCATCGCCAAGCAATCGTGCTATATCAGCGTCATCAAACTGCGCCACTTTGTTAAAATCAAAGCCAGCAAAACCGGCGCGGAAGCCTTCGCGCTTGCGCAAGATTGTCAGCCACGAGAGGCCAGATTGAAAGCCTTCAAGGCAGATTTTTTCGAACAGGCGGAAATCATCCCTGACCTGTTGGCCCCACTCTTCATCATGATAACAGAT
>JBGTAU010000210.1:0-7599 GCA_041749675.1 Rhizobiaceae bacterium
GAAAATCGCATGAAAATCGTCATTCTGCAGTCTGCCGAAAGTGATTTGAGATGGTACAGATACTACTACGAGAGTGTTTTTCGAGAAGGCCGTAAAAATGGCCGCTTGCGCTATGTCGCCGCGACGATAGTTCTCCTCCAAAATCCATTGGCAGGAAATCCATATAAAAATGATACAACAAGAAAATTCTCGATTACGGGGACTCCCTTTCATTTCATCTACCGTGTAGTCAGGAACCAAATACAAATCGTTCAAATCAAGGATGGTCGTAGTAATTCGGCTCTTGATACTGATATTTTAAACGAGAGCGAAGAATGACCACCCGCATCGACACCAAATTTGCCGCACTAAAAGCGGAGAACCGTCCTGGCCTCGTCACCTATTTTATGGGTGGCGATCCAGACTATGCAACATCACTATCGATCATGAAGGCGCTGCCTGCTGCTGGCGCGGAAGTGATTGAGCTTGGGATGCCGTTTTCGGACCCGATGGCGGATGGTCCGGCCATTCAAGCCGCTGGATTGCGGGCGCTGAAAGGCGGGCAGACATTGGCAAAGACGCTACAAATGGCAGCTGATTTTCGCCAATCGGATAATACGACGCCAATCGTTTTGATGGGTTATTACAATCCGATTTATATTTATGGCGTTGAGCGGTTTTTGGTGGATGCCAAGGCTTCCGGAGTCGATGGGTTGATTGTTGTCGATCTGCCGCCGGAGATGGACGAAGAACTGTGCATTCCAGCGATCAAGGCCGGCTTGAACTTTATTCGTCTTGCGACACCAACGACAGACGACCAACGCCTGCCAACCGTTTTGGAAAACACTTCTGGATTTGTCTATTATGTCTCGATGACCGGTATTACTGGTTCGGCGCTGACGGACACATCGAAGGTTGCTGCGGCTGTGAAGCGCATTAAAAGCCACACCGATTTGCCAATCGCCGTTGGCTTTGGTGTTAAGACTGCAGAGCAAGCCAAGGTGATCGGTCAATCGGCCGACGCTGTTGTGGTTGGTTCAGCAATTGTGAATTTGATCGCAGGTACGCTGACCAAAGAGGGCAAAGCGAGCGCCGATACTGTGGACAGCGTGGCGACCATGGTGCGCGGTCTATCCACCGGAGTTCGCACGGCGCGTCTTGCACCGGCAAACTAAGCGCCTTACATCATCCGTACACGCATTCAGGAGCTTAGCCCATGAACTGGATCACCTCATACGTACGCCCGCGCATCAATTCGATCCTTGGTCGCCGCGATATGCCGGAAAATCTCTGGATCAAATGTCCTGAAACCGGTGAAATGGTGTTTCACACGGATTTGAAGAACAACCTGAATGTGATTCCGGCCTCTGGTTTTCATATGAAAATACCGGCCAAACAGCGTTTGGCGGCGTTCTTTGACGGCGGCACATACACCACGCTTGAAAACCCGAAGGCCATAGTTGATCCACTGAAATTCCGTGACGAAAAGAAATACACCGATCGTTTGCGCGATGCGAAAGCCAAGACTGGGCTGGATGATTCCATTATCAATGCGACCGGCACACTCAAAGGCCTGCCGATTTTGGTGATGGTGCAAGAATTTGCATTTATGGGCGGCTCACTCGGTGCGGCGGCGGGTGAAGCGATTATCAAAGGCTTTGAAACCGCGATTAAAGACAAGCGTCCGCTGGTGTTGTTCGTGGCCTCTGGCGGTGCGCGGATGCAGGAGGGCATTATTTCCCTGATGCAACTGCCGCGCACGACCGTGGCTGTGGATATGCTGAAAGAAGCGGGCTTGCCGTATATTGTCGTGCTGACCAATCCGACGACCGGCGGCGTGACGGCGTCTTATGCGATGCTGGGCGATGTGCATTTGGCGGAACCGGGCGCTTTGATTGGATTTGCCGGACAGCGCGTGATCGAGCAAACCATTCGCGAAAAACTGCCTGAAGGCTTTCAACGCTCTGAATATTTGATGGATCATGGCATGGTCGATCAAGTGGTGGCTCGCAAGGATATGCGCGATACGATTTCGAGTCTCTTGCACATTATGTTGAAAAAGCCTGCGCCGAGCCAAGAGCAGCTTCCAGCGGTCGCTTGATATCTTGGCAAAGCTTCTCAGTGCCGCGCAGGAAATTGAGCGTTTGCTTGGGCTTCATCCCAAGGGATTTGATTTGTCGCTGGAGCGCGTGACGCGGCTGCTTGGCTTGCTTGGCGATCCGCATTTGAAATTGCCGCCGACCATTCATATTGCCGGAACCAATGGCAAGGGATCGGCATCCGCATTTTGCCGCGCCCTGCTCGAAGCCTCGGGACACAGCGTTCACGTGCACACATCGCCGCATTTGGTCAATTGGCATGAGCGCTATCGCATCGGCCAGAAGGGTGGCGGCAAGCTGGTTGATGACCAAATGTTTGCCGATGCGCTGCGCCGCGTGGCAGCGGCCAATGATGGGCAGAAAATCACAGTCTTTGAAATATTGACGGCAGTCGGGTTTATTCTGTTTTCAGAAAATCCTGCTGATGCGTGTGTGCTCGAAGTCGGGCTGGGTGGGCGCTTTGACGCGACCAATGTGATCGCTAAGCCTGCCGTCACACTCATCATGCCGATTTCGCTTGATCATGAAGCCTATCTTGGTGATCGCGTGGAGCTGATTGCGGCGGAGAAGGCTGGGATTATCAAGCGCGGTTGTCCAGTGGTGATTGGTCAGCAGCCAGAAGCGGCGGCGCTTGAGGTTTTGATTGCAACAGCGGAGCGGCTGCGTTGTCCTTACTCGGTTTATGGTCAAGATTTTCACGCGCGTGAAGAGCGTGGGCGCATGGTCTATGAAGACGAGGACGGTTTGCTGGATTTGCCATTGCCCCGCCTCAAGGGTCGTCATCAATTGTCCAATGCGGCCGCTGCTATTCGGGCAGTGAAAGATGCGGGCTTTCCGCACACCAATGATGTTGCGGAAGCCGCTATGGTCAATGTTGAATGGCCAGCGCGGATGCAGCGGTTGGATCATGGCAAATTGGTCGCCCTTGCGCCGAAAGGTTCTGAAATCTGGCTGGACGGCGGGCATAATCCGGGCGCGGGCGTTGTGATCGCCGAGGCGCTGGCTGAGCGCGAAGAGCGGCATGAGCGACCATTGTTTATGATCACCGGCATGATCAACACCAAGGATGCGACCGGGTATTTCTCGGCCTTTCAGGATATGGTGCGCCACGTGTTTACAGTACCGGTGGCAATGAGCGAAGCCGGTGTGCCGCCTGAAAAGCTGGCCAATATGGCCGTTGAAGCCGGCCTTTCGGCCGAACCGGTGGCATCGGTGGAGAATGCGTTGAGGCTTCTGGGTGAAAGCTGGAATGGCCTGGAAGCAGCACCGCGCATTCTCATTGGAGGTTCGCTGTATTTGGCAGGGCAGGTTTTGGCAGAAAATGGCACGCCGCCGCGGTAGCCGATGGAGGACTATGCATGACTTGGATCAACACAGTCTCCTATGCAGCCTCTGAGGGGCGACTGCGCCAGCTCTATGATCGGGTCAAAGGGCCGGACAACAATGTCGACAATATTATGATGGCGCACAGCCTACGGCCCCATTCGATGGACGGCCATATGGCGATCTACAAAAATGTTTTGCATCATTCTTCCAACACAGTGCCCAAGCATTTTTTAGAAACTATCGGTGTGTTGGTAAGCCTGATTAATGAGTGTCACTATTGCGTGGAACATCATTTTGCTGGGCTGCAGCGATTATTGGGCGACAATGCTCGCGCTGCCGTCATTCGCACCGCGTTAGAACAGCGCACATTCGACACTGCATTCGATGACAAGCACCAAGCGGCTTTGACTTATGTGACGAAGCTGACACAGCGCGCATCGAGTGTTTCAATAGCTGATATCGCATTGATGCGCAGTCTTGGTTTTGATGACGGGCAAATTTTAGAGATCAACCAAGTGGTCGCCTACTTTGCTTATGCCAACCGCACAGTGCTTGGCCTTGGCATCAATACCGAAGGCGATATTTTGGGACTATCGCCCAATAATTCCGACAATCCGAATGATTGGAACCACAAATAAGTTAAATCTAAACCAAACATGAACGCCCCGTTCCGTTTGGGTTCAAATTTACTGGTGCAATCTCTCCTCAACAGACCGGCAAAGACCGGCTGGGAACAGGGCCAAGGCCTAATTTGAGGAGACCTAAAATGAACGCTTCCACTATCGCAATCACCGCCGTCACATTCGTAGCATCCTTCGTTTCCCTTTCATCGGCTTTTGCTGAAACTGTTCGCGATCATCGCGGCGGTCCGGTCGTACGCGACCATCGTACGATCTGTGTATTGGGTGATCCCAATTGCCGCGACCATCGTGAGCCAATCGTTGTTGTGCCACCACGTCACTTGCCTGAGCCACCGGTGGTCATTGTTGACCCAATCCGTCCGCGCCCACTTCCGCCCGTAATCGTGGTTGATCCAATGCCAACAGGTGGCCATCACTGGCAGGACCAAGGCGATAATTTTGGAATTTCGTGCAAAATGGGCCGCAATATTTTGCGCCAAAATGGATTTCGCCACGTGCAGGCCTATGATTGTGAGGGCCGGACGTATGGCTATTTTGCTTCCAAGCGTAACCACACGGTGAAGGTAAAAATGAACCTGCGCGGCGATATTATATCCATCCAGCGCGTTCGCTTTTGAAATCCGCTTAAGATACCAGAAACCCGGCTTTGCGCCGGGTTTCATTTTTTCTAGTTCGGGCGGTTGGTTACTCGCCTTTTGTATCCGGCACTGACTTTGGTGCTTTCGTGCGTGCCGCATCACGTTTGGCCATGAAGCGGTCGAAGTCTTCTTGGTCTTTGGCACGGCGCAGTTCGCGCAGTTCTTCTTCAAAGTCCGCGCGCAACTCATCAAGTTTACGACGCTCGTTGTTCAGACGGTCAATTTCGGCATCACGCCATTCGTCAAAAGCAACATTGCCAGTGGACGAAGTGCGGGAATATCCGCTGGTGCGAAACGAGCTGGCCATGGAATCGACCGTCGCATTGGCATCGCGTTTGAAACCTTCAAGGCGATCACCAAAAAGGACATAGCCCAACATCGCAAGGCCGATGGGCCAGAAAACCATAAAGCCTGCCACAGTGAGTGCAACGGTCGCCGGGGTCCAAGCCGGGCGGATAAGAGAGGACGTGTTCATGTGCATAGTTTCCTCATGCATGTGACCCTCGCCCGTGCGGATGATCCGCTGGTACTTGGTCGTTCCGGCAGTTAGATTTCTGCCGCTCGTTTCGAGATATGAATGCGCATAAGGCGATTCAAGACTTTGCGAAATAAATCGGATTAGGTCTTGAAAACGGATGATTTCAAATTATCGAGCGCTAAAATGATAAGTCCGGCAACAAGGCCCCAAAATGCAGCACCTATGCCGAAGAAGGAAATGCCAGACACAGTGGCGGCGAAGGTAGCTGTGGCCGCGATGCGTTCACTGTCTTTGGAAAGCGCTATGTTTAGCGCATTGGCCAGTGGTGCTAGCAAGGCAAGGCCAGCGACCAAAGCGACGAGGCTTTTGGGTAGCCCTGTTAAAACAGCTACGCAATAGCTGCCCCCGAGCGCCAACAAGACGTAAAAGAGTGTGTACCAAAGGCTGGTTACCCAGCGCTTGCCATGATCGGGATGCGCATCGACACCGGTGCAGATGGCTGCGGTTATTGCCGATAGATTGCTGGTTAGCGCGCCAAATGGGGCCGAAAGCAATGAGAAAAACCCGGTCACAGCTATGAGCTCGTTCGCTGGAGGATGATAATCTGCGGCTTTCAGAACGGCGATACCGGCAAGATTTTGACCGGTCATGGTGACAAGGTAAAGCGGCAGAGCAAGTCCTAACAACCCTTCGATAGAAAATATCGGACTGACGAATTGCGGGGCATGAAAGACGAAGACGGGGACAGCACTGGTCAAACCCAACATGGCCGCCCAAACCATGCCGCCGCCCAATGCCACAAGTGCCGCCATTGCCGGGTTCCACAATCTGGCGACAAAAAACATGAGTATGAGTGGCAAAACCAAGCGGGCATCCAAGCCTGCTGTTTGGGCGCCCTTGATGACAAAACCAGCTAAAATGCCTGCCAACATAGATGATGATACAGAGACTGGAATGCGGCTAACGAGGCGCATGAGCGGCGAAAATAGACCTGTTAGTAGGATAGCGATGGCGACCAAAATAAATGCGCCGACTGCAGCGGACATATCAAAACCGGTGGATGCGGCTAGAACGGCGGCGCCGGGCGTTGACCAAGCGGTGACGATAGGCATGCGATGACGCCAAGACAAGACCAGTGTTTCCGCAGCTATGGCCAAACATAAAGCGGTGACAGCTGATGCCTTTTGAATATCGCTTGCTCCCAGCGCATCGGCCGCGGATATGACGATGGCGACGGTTCCACCAAACCCGATGATGGCCGCTACCAGTGCAGCTGCGAACGAGGACATGCGCATTATGTATTGCTCCGTTCAACCATGTTCAAAACTGTTCGCTCTAACAACGCCAAGTCGTTTGGCGTTGAGAGACGATGATCGCCGTCTTTGACCAAAGTCATGGTCAAGCGATCATTCGGCAAATGAGCGGCTAACTTCAAAGCGTGGGTATGTGGGACACTTTCGTCTTTGAGGCCTTGCAGAATATGGACTGGGCAATGGGTCTGGATGATTTCCGTCAGGACGCGATTGCGGCGACCGTCTTCAAGAAAGGCTTTGGACCATTTGTTTGGCTCGTCCAAATACTCTGATTTCTCTTCGAACCAACCTTGCGTTTCCAGCGCCAAGCGGTCTTGTTCGCTCATGGCTGGCTCTATCAAATCGACGGAGAAATCTGGCGCGGGGGCAATGAGTATCAACCCCTTTATACGAGAACCTTTGCCCAATTTTTGTAAGTCTTGAAGCAAGCGCAGCGTTACCCATGCGCCCATAGACGAGCCGACGAGCACACAAGTGTCCGGCGCGGCATGGCGAAAGATCGCAAGGCTTTCGGCAACCCATTTGGAAATGGTGCCTTCACTCCAATGGCCCGAAGATTGCCCATGACCAGAATAATCAAATCGTAAAAAAGGAAACCCAGTCTGAGCGGCCACTTCATCGAGATGAACTGCTTTCGATCCAGACATATCAGAGCGCCAGCCGCCGAGCCACATGACGCCTGTGCCATTGCCTTCGCGCAAGTCAAAGGCGATTTGTTCATTTGAGATTTGAAGGTGATTGGTCATATTCAGCGCCTGATTTGTCGCTTGTTTGCCATTAAGCGGAACAATTGCAAAGCATCAAACGGCAATCAGGCACAAGAAACAAAACTTTGCTTGACATAAGCGTCATCACGCGCACATTGCGCGCTGCAATAACAACTGGAGTTTACGCCCATTCGTCGTCCCTTTAAAGCACCGCCCGCCGTCACCAAAGACGGCCCCCGCTCAAACCGCGATATTCGTATCCCAAAGATCCAATTGATTGATGCTGAAGGCAAGAATGTGGGTGTTGTCAACACCGCAGATGCCTTGGCAATGGCTGAAGAAGCTGGCCTTGATCTCGTTGAGATCGTGCCCAATGCTGAACCGCCGGTCTGTAAGATTGTTGATCTTGGACGTTTGA
>JBGTAU010000211.1:0-3028 GCA_041749675.1 Rhizobiaceae bacterium
ACATAGCGCGCATTGGGAAATGCTGGTGCGCCTGCTTCCGTCAATCCGCCAATATGATCGCCGTGCATGTGGGTAAGTACAACGACCGTGACCTGATCAGGCGTGTAGCCAGAAGCTTTCATGTTGGCGAGCATTTTACCGACGCCACCTTCGCGCCCGCCCTCACCGTTGCCGGTGTCAAACAGCACCAGATCAGGACCGGTGTTGATCAGTGTCGGCGAAAAAGTGAATTGCATCTTGTCGATGGGCAAGAAGTTTGCCTGCAAGAGTTCCGTCACTTCCGCTTCGGTCTTATTATTGCCGAATATAGACTGTGGTTTTTCAACGGCGCGCGCGCCATCCTCAATGACAGTGATTTCAAAACTTCCAAGCTTGAAACGCTTGAAGCCTGCGGCGGATAACGCGGCCATAGGCACTTCTGCCTGCGCCGAACGTGTCATCAACATAGGTGCGGCAAACGTTGCAGCACCAGCGATTTTGAATAAATTGCGACGTGAAATGCTCATTTCGACACTCCTGTGGGCGGTGAAACTACAATGAGTACATTGTTCTTGTAATCGCATTAACCAGTGGTCGCACTTCAAACTTTGTTGAACACTGTGTGAACGAAGGCTGTCATGAATGTTTAATCTTCAGCTGCAGTTCGCCCCTTAAAGCCCTTCGCCAAGATATAAAGCTCTACCGATTCTTGGCGCGAAGCTGGTGGTTTAACGTGGTGCACGGTTCTGAAATTGCGTTTGAGCAGGTCGAGAATTTGATTTTCAGTGCCGCCTTGGAATGTTTTAGATAGGAAATGTCCGCCGGGCTTCAAATTATCGATTGCAAACTGTGCGGCGATTTCACAAAGTTGCATCGTGCGCATGTGATCGGTGCGGCGATGGCCTGTGGTTGGCGCGGCCATATCTGACAAGACGAGATCGGGCGGGCCATCCAACGCGTTCAATACGGTTTGCGGGGCAGCCTCATCGAGAAAGTCCATCAATAGCAATGTGACGCCGGGCATTGGCGCGATTTCGAGAAAATCAATTCCGACGATGGAAGGATTTTCGTCGGAGGAGCCACATATCTTAGCAGCGATTTGACACCAGCCGCCGGGCGCTGCACCCAAATCAATGACGCGGTCGCCTTTTTTCAGAATATTGTAGCGGTCATTGATTTCGGTCAGTTTGAACGCGGCGCGTGAGCGCATGCCCTCAGCGCGCGAGCGATGCACATAAGGATCGTTCATATGGCGGGTCAGCCAGCGGCGCGAACTTTCTTTGATCGTGCCGGCTTTCTTTTTTACGCGAACATGAAGCCCACGCGCGCCGACACCTTTATCCTCGGCAACAGCGCTTTTTGCCTTTACTTCCATTGCAGGCGCATCAGGAGCCGTGTGCTCTTTGCGGGCAACACGCAATTTTGTGGACACCCTCTTTTCCAGCAGAGCCCTATTTTCCGCTTGAAGTTTATTCGCCTTCTGCTGTTTCTTGGTAAGTGTCTTTTTCAAGACGCCAGGCTTCTTCTTCTCAGACGCTGCCGCAGGCTTCTTTTTATCCAGAGCTGCAACAGGCTTCTTCTTCACTAATACAACGGACGGCTTAGCAATCGACGACTTAACCTTCGGAGTTTTTGCGATCGGCGCTTTGGTCATGGACGCGCTCCTGCGCTTTGCCGGCGCCAAGCGCCATCGGACGACATCATTTCACTCAAGATACCTTCGCGCAAACCACGATCTGCAACACGCATGCGCTGGGAGGGCCATGTTATGCGAATGGCATCCAAAATAGCGCAGCCTGCGAGCACTAAATCAGCACGCTCTGCGCCAATACAGGCATTGGCCACGCGCTCTTCGAAGGTCCAAGACTGCAATTTTTCAGACATTGCAGCCACTTCAGAATCTTGCATCCAAAGGCCATCGACACGGCGGCGATCATAACGAGCCAAACCCAGATGAATGCCCGCAAGCGTCGTGACCGTTCCTGATGTGCCAAGGAGATGAAATCTATCGCCGCTGGCCAGCTGACCCAGCGTATGACGCTCGTCAAACTTCGCGATCATAGACAATACATCGTCGACCATTGCTGTATAAACATCTGGCGTGACCTGCTTGCCGCCGAAACGCTCGGCCAGCGAGACAACACCAACGGGCAAGGATGTCCATGCCGCGATTTGATCCGACAGGCGCGGTGTGCGGCGCTTGGAGCGGTCAATCAAGGCAATTTCAGATGATCCACCGCCAATGTCGAAAAGAACGAGCGCATTGACATGAGGACTGACCAATGGTCCGCAACCAGAAACGGCCAGACGCGCCTCGGTTTCACGATCAACTATTTCAAGGTCTAAGCCAGTTTCCTCACGCACCCGCGCGAGGAACGCTTCGCCATTGCTGGCAGAGCGGCAGGCTTCTGTTGCAATCAATCGGACGCGGCGAACCGTGCGGCCATTGAGCTTTTCAGCACAAATTTTGAGTGCTTCTACAGCGCGATCCATTGCAGCGGTGGAAAGCTGGCCGGACGCTGTTAACCCCTCGCCCAGCCGTACAATGCGCGAAAACGCATCGACGACACGAAATTGACCCGGGCGCGTTGGCGCGGCAATGAGCAAGCGGCAATTGTTGGTTCCAAGATCAAGCGCCGCATAAAGATCAGACCGGCGGATGCCTTCTGTCGTTTCAGGTCGGTTGGCGGTGCGCGCAATTTCGACAGTGTCCGCATTCGCAATTTTTGCAGGCACGCTGGTGAACGGTTTTTTGGCTTTGCGCTTGCGCCGACGCCGCTTAGCCCGCTTTGGGTCTTGGGCGCTCTGCGATTCCTCGAGGCGACCGGATGGAGCATTTTCAGCTCGTCCGATTTTCAGCGACGGCTTGTCATTTTGAGGCTGACTGTCAACCTTTTGCCGCTGCGCCCCTGCGTGTGGCGCATCTGCGCCTTTTGCGGGGTGTTCCACTTGTGTCCTTCCGCGCGCGCAAGGTTGCTTAAAAAAAGCACCGCGCCAGCGCAATCAATACTATCGTTACACACAAGGTAACAGCCGCGACCGGTTTTGC
>JBGTAU010000212.1:0-2707 GCA_041749675.1 Rhizobiaceae bacterium
GGCGACGAAGGTGGTTTCGCCGGGACGGGCAAGGCCGCGTGCCAGAAGAGTATGGCATCTTCATCCATGCCGTTTGTGAAGGATTAGCATCTTTGCAAGAGGCAAAATCGGACATTGCGCCGGCATTGAACTGGCGCGAAATACTTGAAGCTGACGTTGTTCGCCTTGCGGCCGATCGCTTTAAGCGCGTCCATGCCGTTCTGGACGGCGCTTTCTTCGACAACCCTCGCTATCATTTCGACAAATTTCAACTGGCCGCCCGCCCGCTGTTTGGCGGCGACACGCCACAGGCAATTGTCGAGGCCGGACCTTGGCTGGTCGATCTCCATCACCTGCCGTTTCGAGAGGCTGAAGAGGACGAAGCGCCGGGGTCGAATAATTCGAAATCTCCCGATCTCACGGATGATGCACTAGCGGCTGAGGCCGACGCGATGGCTGAGGCGATGAAACAGCTCATCGAAGCGGGAGACGAAACCGGTGGCCTCGCCCCAGCTCTGGCCGAAGGCTTATTTCGCTTCGGGCCGCAAACAGACCCGGCAGCGCAAATCCGCGCCCTGATAAAGTTCGCCGGAGACAAACCAGCACTCGTGTTCTGGATCGGCAACGTTGAATTGACCCACGAGCGCCTGTTCAAGCATCTGCGCTCAATCAACAAAGTATTGATCCCGAAAGAAGGCGAAACCCAGGATGCGCGCGAAGCCGTCCTGTTTCGCCATGCAGACGGAAATGCCCTCGCCTCAGTGCTGCCAGTTCTCGACGAAAACCAATTCGCCCGCCTGTTCGGCCCGGCACTGGCGCTGACCTTCCACGCGCCGGACTTTCCGGACAAAGAAGGCTGGCCAATCCGCCGCGCAGTTCTACCCCTGCCCGCTGCAACTGCACCCGCTGGAATGCTGGCGTTGTGGAGCGAGCAAATACGCGGTGTTGAGGCTGCGCGTTTGGAGCGCTCTCAGCGCCGAATTGTGACGTACTTGCGGAAGGTAGCGCCTGACCAAATAGAAAAGATGAGTGCGACTGAACTTGCAAATAAGACAGCACTCCTGATGACAGAAGGCCGCGCCCTTGGTGTGCGAACGGAGGCAGGCTTGGGCCGTTGGTGTTATCTGCAGGTCATCACCGCCGGTGAGATGGGACGCCAAAAGAGTGTGACCGATTTCGTCACTAAAAGGAACCTCGGCAACAATCCAAGTGCTTCTACAGATGAGCGGGTTGAGATTTTGATGTGGATGGCGAGCGCTCAGGCGCAGAGGATGCCGCAATGACTGCCATTGCTGCTGCACCTCTACTTTGCGTTGGTCCACAGGCTCTCGTGTGCGGCGGTGTGCTGGCAGCGCTCACCGTCGGCGCGCTGATTTACGGGATGAATTCGTCTTCCAGTAACATTGACAGCGCAAGTGGCGCCGCTGACAACGACCTTGCAGGGACCGATGCAACCACCTGCATCGGCAATTGCCCACCGCCTCCGAATACCCCTTGCGGAGTACTTTATGCTCAAATCGAAAGCACAACGGCTGAGCTTGCAGCTCGTAGAGCGGCGATGCTTGCGGATCGGGCAATTTCAGCAGGCGGCCTAGGGATGTACGAATTGTTCTTGCGAGATCCAGCTGCCACTGTTCCTGATCCGCGCGGTATCAGGCCGAACTTGGGAAGTTGGATCGGCCATAGGAATCAAATCCTTCAGAAGCAGTCTCACTTGAAAGGTCTACTCGCTCAATATAAAGCCGCACAATGCAGTCCACTTCCGTTGGGCGCGGAGACACAAGCAAATCTTCCGCCGCCAATTAAGCCGTTTGGGTACTGAGAGAAATGCCGATGCCAGAGATGTTCGATATCGATAATTCTTTATACGACCTGCGAAAAAACGACGGCAAATTGTGGGTCAAAATATGCGGAGAAACTCATTGGGAATTTGGTGAAATTCCGCTGTTTGTACTTGTTTCAAGTCCAGATCAAATATCCAAAGCACTCCAGTATCTACAGAATTACCTTAGGCCAATAAAGCTGGAACCTGACATGAAATTTACAATTGCGTTTATGTCTTTGTCGAAGCAATACGTAACCAATCATGGTTTCTTTCAGGGTGACGATATATTTAAACCAAACGCGATTGATCATTTGTACCCAGAGCCATATCAGGACGAACGGTATATGACGATGTTTGACGCAGAATACCCCAACGAGGAATGGGCATTTTCAGAAAAGCACGGGTGACAGCGTAGCTTGGCTTGCGTCTTTTTTGGTGATGAGGCAGCACATCCTATTTGATTGAAGGCAATTCCAAGCGCCCGCAATGGTGTTCTGGATCGACGATATTGACCTGACCCTTGAGGGCCTCTCCAAGCATCTGCACTCAATCAACAAGGTGTATATTCTGAACAATAATTGGACACCGGATGCGCGCGATGCTGTTCCGCGACGTCGACCGCGATGCCTTGGCTGACGTCTTGTTTGGTTGCCAGTTCTTCTGACTGTTTCGTCCGGTGGCGGCGCTTCACCTGCCTGTCGGCTGCGCCGACTGCCCTGCCCTAGGCGGCCACGTGTTTCGCCTGTCCTCCGGACCCCGCTTTGCGGGAGAGGTTAACACTGACGTGTTTCGTTATGCCCGCGCAATACGTGAGCTTGTCAAAGAACTGGAAATGGGGCTGCATTTCCCAATATTTCACGTCAACTCGTATCAACCGAGTGCTGCGCTAACCGGTGGCATTCG
>JBGTAU010000213.1:0-5781 GCA_041749675.1 Rhizobiaceae bacterium
TTCGTCTATGACAAAATGAAACCAGAAATAGACCTATTGAACCCCAAGCTTTTTCTGCAAATTAGTCGAAGAGGTCGTGTATTGAAACACAATCCGTTCCCCAGGATTGCAAATGCGTTTGGCAGCCTGCGTCATCAAAGCGGCTTCATGAAAGCCAGATAGGATGAGTTTGAGCTTTCCAGGATACCAATTGATATCGCCAATCGCGAAAAGACCTTCGACATTGGTCTCAAACTTTTCAGTGTCCACATGCACGAGGTTTTCATGCAAGTTTAAGCCCCAATCGGCAATCGGGCCGAGCTTCATCGTCAGACCAAAGAACGGCAACAGGCGTGTCGCGTTCAGAGTCTTTTCGCCGTCGGTGCCTTTGATGGTTACGGATGAAATCTGGCCATCGTCGCCCTGCAGCGAAACCAATTGACCGGCTTCAAACGTCATTTTGCCCTGTTCGACCAACTCAAACATCTTCTTCACGCTATCTGGCGCTGCTTTGAATTCTGGACGGCGATGCATCAAGGTCACTGACTTTGCGACCGACTGCAAATTGAGCGTCCAATCAAGCGCTGAATCGCCGCCGCCGACTATCAATACGTCTTGATCGCGAAACTCTTCGACGCGGCGCACTGCATAAAAAACGCTCTTGCCTTCAAAGGCTTCAATGCCGGGCACAGGTGGGCGTTTGGGCTGGAAGGATCCGCCGCCCGCTGCGATCACAACAACCTTGGACAAGAACACTTCGCCCTCGTCCGTTACAGTGCGAAAACGACCATCTTCAAGCTTTGTCAGTTCCGAGACCATCCGGTTAAAATGAAAAGTCGGATTGAATGGCTTGATCTGTTCCATCAACTTTTCAGTGAGGCCCTGCCCTGAAATTTCCGGCCAAGCTGGAATGTCATAGATCGGCTTCTCTGGATAAAGCTCAGCACATTGGCCGCCCGGACGGTCCAGAATATCAATCAAATGACATTTGAGATCATAGAGTCCCAGTTCAAACACGGCAAAAAGACCAACTGGTCCTGCGCCAATAATGACGATGTCTGTTTCAATCTGGTTGCTCATATCAAATGTCCGGTTTAATTATTGGTGAGAGTCAATGCGAGGCTGCAGGCCATAAACCCCAAATAATAGTCCTGCAAAAGCAATTGATTTGCGCGGGGCGCTCAAAATACAGAAAATTCGACCAAACCTTACGCTTGGCGTTCTGGAATGCTGAGGACGAGACCATCAAGTGCATCCGTCACTTTAATTTGGCAAGACAAACGCGAATTCGGCCGCACATCAAAAGCAAAGTCGAGCATGTCCTCTTCCATCGCCGCTGGTTTCCCAACTGCATCGGCCCAAGCATCATCAACGTAGACATGGCATGTGGCGCACGCACATGCACCGCCACACTCGGCCTCAATGCCTGGAACAGAATTGCGAATAGCATTTTCCATTACTGTCGAGCCGTTAACAGCGTTGGCTTCAATACGCGTGCCATCAAAGGCGATAAAAGTCAGTTTGGTCATGAATTGCCCCGGATAAATTAATCCGCTTGGCTGTAGAGCATTTTTGATGGTGATGGAACATCAAACGCAGAAGAAAATTGCGACAAAACGGCTAGACGCAAATTAGCGGTTAATGGCCGCAATGAAATCCAAAACATGCGCGATTTCATCATTAAGTTCATTGAGCAAGCTCGAATTCAGCGGCGCTTTTTCAATGCGCTCGGCAACATCACCGATGGCAAATGCACCAACCGAACGCGCCGTGCCTTTAATGGTATGCGCCAACCGCTTGCGCTCATCAGCATTGCCGTTCGCCATCGAAACGCGTGAACCAGACATTTGCTTCGCAAACATGCCAAGAATTTCGATCTCAAGATTACGATCACCCATGGTCTGGCGCGTCAAATGCACCAAGTCGATGGGACGAGTATAGGCAGAAATTGGGGAGTCGTGACGAAGCATTGCTTGCATTGGAAAAGGCCATCCGATTACGCCGGTACGCGGCAACAGGACTTTGATTTTAAGGGCAGATAGTTAAAATTGTATGGAGTGGCCTCGTCAATTGACATCGTTCATGCAAGCAACAAACGCCATACAGTTATCCCCCAAACGCACAGCGCAATGGCAATCGACAGCAAAACAGCGAGTGACCCACAATCCTTGGCAATTTTGATGTCGGCATGAAACTCTCGCGACAGTGCGTTGCATGCCGCCTCGATGCCAGTATTCAAAACCTCAACGACCATTACCAACATCAACGAGCCAATCAGAGCGATGCGCATCAAGCCATCTGAGCTCAGAAAAAATGCCAGTGGAATGCCAACCACGAGCACCGCAAATTCCTGCTGGAAGGCTTTTTCATGAGCGATCAGCTGGCGAAAAGCGGCAATGGAATTATAGAAGGCATTGATAAGGCGTTGCATAATTTAGACCTTGAGTGGCTGAAAGTTAGCCCTCAATAGTTCACAAAATCATTTATTAACAGTGCTGACCAAACCAACGGGCGCGGTATCATGTCCGCTAAGATCATCATTGATCTCATAGTAACTGCCCTTATCGGCCACAAATATGTGTTTTTCGCCTTTCAACCCGCTCGGCTCATCAAAACTTCCGGCGAGAATTGAGGTATAAGTTTTTTCAGAGTTTTTCCAAAACAACCCAGACCCGCAGATTTTGCAAAATCCTCGCTTTGCTTCGGGTGACGATTGAAACCACGACAGGTTTTCCGCGCCCTCGACTTCCAGATCGTCATCTTCGCAAGCAGTCGACGCCAAATAATGGCCAGTCTGTCGGCGACATTGCGTACAATGGCAAAAAATAACCCCGCGCAGTTCGCCGCGCGTTTTGAACCGCACGGCACCGCATGCGCAATGACCTGTATGAGGTCTAGTAGACATATTCGAAGGACCTCCCGCCCTGTTATTGCGACGCAGTTTTTAGAACTAACTTTTATTGCCTAACGAGTTCTTATCTTCTTGATTGGGATCGTCCTGTTCAAAATCGAGTTCCCAATTTCTTCCAAAACCAAAAAATCGCAATATACTAACATTATCATTGTGTATCATGAAAACTATCGAAATGCGTCCTTCAAACCCTAAGACCCGCATTCCCTGACGGATATCACCTCGGTCAGTACCACGAAACGGCGTATCTCCTAGCGAAAGTGAGAATTTCTTGAGCCGCTGCAAATAAGCAGACGCACGACGATCTCCCGCAGCAACAGCTATCCATTCATAAAGCGCGAATAGATCAGACCTTGCTTCAGGCGCTATCGTCACGCCAAATCGCTTCACGCAGCGGTATCCGTTCTGCGGATATTTTGAAGAATGACATCATCAAAAGCAGACTCCAACGGAAGCCCACGTGACGGATCGGCAATTATTGCATCGTAAACTGGTGCTGCCTCAGCGTGCAGCCAACGATCAACTGCTGCGTCTCTTTCCATCAGTGCGCTTATGCTTGCACGAACCGCTTCGCTGGTGTTGTTAAAACGTCCAGATTCAACTTGTCGCTTTAGAAATGCTTCCTGCACATCACCCAAGACCACCGACGTATTCTTGCCCAAAACGGCCTCCATCTATTACCAGATATTGGTAACACAAAATCTAGACTCCCGCAACAATCCAAAAAACCAAACGGCGCCAGATACTTATCGGGCGCCGCTGAATCAAAATCTGAATGCGATGATTCAGAAAGTGAAGATTACTTCTTCATAACAGCTTCTGCTGCCATGCCCAAATGCATGCCGCATTCGTCTGCCTTTTTGTCGCCCATGGCGGTCTTTGCCATTTCAAGTTCTTTCATGCCCATTTCTTTGGCATCGCCCTTAGCGCCTTCAACTTCCTTCATGACCATTGCAAATGTTGCATCATCACACGCCTTGGCTTCAGCAGCAAATGAAGCGCCGGAAAAAGCAACGGTGATGGCAGCGGCAGCGAAAAGTGTCTTCAACATAATGGTATTCCCTTTTTCAAAGTGACCGACGCGACTTGCGTCTGGAGCGACCATCTGCAAACGCGCGGTCAAATACCAAACACGAAACCGTACATCACGCGCCTGTGTTGAAACTCACAAAGCCAATCACGAAAACGGCATCAAACCCAATGAGCGTCTTATTTTTGCCCACGGCACGAGAATCACAGCCAGTCCTGCAAATATCATCAGCGACCCGACAAGACGCAACGGCGTTATGCTTTCGCCCAGTAAGCCCCAAGCTGAAAACCCGCCAAACACCGGCACCATAAGCGCGAATGGCGCCGCCGTCCCGGCCGGATACGAAGCCAGAAGTTTGCCCCAGATGGCAAAGCCAAACCATGTTGATAAGACGACCGTATAGGCCAGTGCGAGCATAGTAATAGGGCGCATGTTTGCCACTGAATGCACAATTTCATTCGGCCCCTCGAAAATGATGGACAACGCAAAAGCGGGAATGACCGGCACAAGGCTGGCCCAGCAAACACCCGCGACTGTCCCAAATCCAGCATCCGGACCCGCTAGCCGCACCGTGAAATTCCCATAGGCCCATGTGCAGGCTGACAGCACAATGAACACCATAGCGATGACGGGGATCGACGTTCCTTGTCCAACGGTAGCGGCGATAACGCTAAGCCCAGCCAATGCTAAAAATCCGCCAGCATATTGTTTTAAGGTTGGTCGCTCGCCCAACAAGATGACTGAAAATAAGATCGTGACAAAAACCTGCAATTGCAGCGTCACCGAGGAAAGACCTGCTGGCATGCCGAGCTTCATGGCAACAAACAAAAATACATATTGGCCTAAAAATGTAGTCAAACCGACGATAATGAGATCCCGCCAGCGCATATTTTGGGGTTTTGGCAGAAATAGAACAGGCAGGCAGGCAAAAGTGAACCGCAATGCCGTCAGCAATATGGGTGGAAGATCAACCAACGCGATTTTGAGGACAACAAAATTAAAGCCCCAAATGGCCGTGGTAATCAGGCCCAATACAACATGTTGCCAACGCATAGTCGGTCTTCTCTACGAGTTTGCCACTTGAACCAATGGATCAGTGAAATGAAACGAACCACAGGCACATACTACGGCGTGGACCAATGCAATCATGAAAACATCTGATGCGATCAAAGTGAAATCGTGATTGATCGTGCAGCACACACCTATCAGGTCAAACAGTAGGTGCGCCGCTTACTCAGTCGATCAATGAACTCAAATAAGCAGCGCAACAATTATTCAGCGGCAACCCGTTGAACCGCTGACCCGCGTTCCTTCTTCACCAATTCCGCAATCATGAACGACAGTTCAAGCGCTTGATCGGCGTTAAGGCGTGGGTCGCAGTGCGTGTGGTAGCGATCGGCCAATTCATCGGACGTGATAGCGCGTGCGCCGCCGGTGCATTCGGTGACGTTTTTGCCCGTCATTTCCACATGAACGCCACCAGCATGGGTGCCTTCCGCGCGATGAATTTCGAAGAAGTTCTGCACTTCCTTCAAAATACGCTCGTACGGACGGGTCTTGTAGCCTGATGGCGCGGAGATAGTGTTTCCGTGCATCGGATCGCACGACCAGACAACCTTGCGCCCTTCCCGCTCCACAGCGCGAATGAGTTTCGGCAAATGATCGCCCACTTTATCCGAACCAAAACGCGCAATCAGCGTCAAACGTCCGGCTTCATTGTCGGGGCTCAGTGTATCAATGAGACGCAGCAAGCCATCGGCGTCCATCGACGGACCACATTTGAGGCCAATCGGGTTCTTGATGCCACGGCAAAATTCGACGTGGGCATGATCTTCTTGACGCGTGCGATCACCAATCCAAA
>JBGTAU010000214.1:0-4894 GCA_041749675.1 Rhizobiaceae bacterium
CATTGTACGCCACCAAACTTGTATTCGATTTTTCGATTACACCATTTTATGGTTAACAATTTCTTGTATTTAAGGGAGAATTAGCTTAAAAGTCAGTCCTTTAGGCTGCTTTGATGTGATCCAATACCATTTGCGCGTGGCCAGGCGCGCTCACCTTGCGCCAAGCATCTTTGATTTTTCCATCCGGGCCAATCAAAAAAGTTGAACGCTCAACGCCCATGTATTTTTTGCCGTACATGCTTTTTTCGACCCAAACACCGTAGGCGCTTAAAGTTGCTTTTTCCTCATCCGAAACCAATATTAGCTTCAGATCATGTTTGGTGACAAATTTGCTGTGCGCTTTCGTGCCGTCGGGTGACATGCCAATGACGATGGTATCGAGCGCGTCAAACTCATCGATCAGCCCAGAAAAGTCTTTGGCTTGGATCGTGCAGCCACTTGTGTCATCTTTTGGGTAAAAATAGAGGACAATATTTTTACCGCGCAATTCAGAAAGTGAAACCTCGCGTCCCGTTTGATCGGGAAGTTTGAAATCTGGTGCGACATCACCGATTGTTATTGCCATTGCATTGCCTTTCTTTGGGTTCATTGTTTTCTACATGACAGTGCCAACAATGATAGTTTTTTGATTCTTACTGATTCCTCTGACAATAGGACATGCGTTTGTATTATCCCGCACTCAATACCGCCGCTGATTGGCATATATAGCGAGTAGGCTGTTTTGAAAAAGGGGCAATCCAAGCTCGGAATGGAAAATTTGCCGAACGAAAGTGCAAAACATCGGAGAGTCAGATTTAAGCGCGAAGATCGTCTTGATCTTAATCGTTTGCCGTCGGCTTCAACACATCAAACGCGTCGCACATTTAGTCGCAGCGTAGGGTTTTTGCATGGCGTTTCCAAAGCCATCTTAATTTTAGTGTTGATTATTTGCCTTGTAATTGGCGCCTTTGCATCAATTTTGGCGACGACAGGCATCTCAAACCTCTACTTTGCAAGCCTAGTACAATCGTCGCTGCAAAAATTGTCTGGACCTGATTTGGTTTCGAAAATTGCGGATGCGCGGTTGTCGCTGGATCATACCGGCAATTTGGCGTTCCAAGCGCAAGGGGTAACGTTTGTAAAGTCGGTCGACGGCGTCGAGGTCGCGAACATTGGTAATTTGCATATGGGCCTAAAAGCACTGCCACTTTTGTTGGGGAGTGTTGAAATCGCGCGTGTCGAAGTGGACAATGTTGAACTTCGACAAACCGGAGATACCAAAGCGCTTGAGACTATACTCGCGCAGGTGAAGCGGCCGGATGGTTTGTACAATCCTGGCGCATTACCGCAAATAGTGCATCGGATGGTCGCATTTCTGCGTGATCAATTTACTGCCAAAAAAGTCAAACAAGTTGTTATCAATAATGTCGGATTAGGGTTGGCGAACAGCCCGTTGCCGGCATTGCCGCTGGTTCAATCCGTGACATTTTTGGAAAATGAATCGGGCGAGCTTGTGGTGTCGGGCAGTGTCCGCCATGCGGGTAAAATGTTGAGTTTGGCAGGTTTAATTCAGGCGCAGGCCTTTGAATTGAATGTTGGAGGATTGTCGTTTGGCACTCCCTCATTGTTGCAGGCAGATGGTGCATTGGCGGAGGGCACTTCTCCAATATCTCCAAATGGCGAGTTTAGTTTTCTTATAAACGGCACAAACGACCGGCAAATTCCTACACTGCACGTTGATATCAATTTAGACCGCTTTGATTTTCGCAATAAACGCGGTGCACGAATTTTGGGAAACGGGAAAATCCGCACAGAGATAGTCCAAGATGTCGAGAAAATTGAAATTCTAAATTCACGCATTTCCGTTGGCGCAAACTCCAGCGCTTTTACGGGCGCAATTGGCCCTGGTGTTGCCGGACAATCAGCTGATGCGGGTTATCGATTTGAACTTGTGTCCGATGAAACCACCATTAGTCCCAAAGACTCCTCTGAAAAGCGTATAACCGCTGCCGTTCGTATTGCTGGCAACGCCAATGTCGATACGCGGGAAATCGCCTTCTCTCAAATCGGCGTGCGCTCGCTGAGTGGTCAAGTGTTTGGCCGCGGCAATGTAAAATTTGGCACGGGCTCGCCTGAGTTAATCTTCTCGCTTGATATTCCAGAAATTGCCGTTTCGGACGCCAAGCAGCTCTGGCCTTCCATATTCGCAGGCGGCGCGCGGTTATGGGTGCTTGATCATGTCTATGGAGGTACACTGACCAACTCGACCGTGAACGTTGCTTATCGTGAAGGTAGTCTTTGGCCAAGGCCTGCAAATACACCGATACCATTGCCAACAAGCGAGCAAGTGTCTGCTGACTTTACCATTAACAATGCACGGTTTGATGTGATCGGGGATTTGCCGCCTGTGCGCGATGCAGAAGGCAGCGTTTCAGTGCGCGGGGCCAATACTTTCATCAAGGTCAGTAAAGGTATTGCCTATCTTGAAAATGGCAAGACGATCAACGTTGCCAATGGAAACATGGAAATTCCGGTCACATCAGGTCAACCTGTCGTGGCGGCATTGACTATTGATGTGTCGGGCGAGGCAAGTTCGATTGCCGAACTCGCCAATAGGGAGCCGATCAACGCGCTCTCCAAAGCACCAATTACTGCAGCGGACCTAACGGGCACAGCAATCGCCCATATTACTGGGTCTTTTCCGCTCAGAAAGGCCGATAGCGTTATCGAGAAAAAGTGGAATGCTGATGTTGAGTTCAAAAACCTTTCGATCGCCAAAGAGTTTAGCGGGCAAAAACTGACGGAAGCGGACGGGCGGTTGGTTGTTACAAAATCTCTGGCAACGTTAACCGCTAATGGTAAGTTGAATGGCATTCCAGCGACTTTGCAAGTGGTTGAACCGTTGAACAGCGGGACGAATAAGCGTGAAGTTTCTGCTAAATTGATCTTGGATGATAAGGCGCGGGCAAAAATAGCACCCGGGTTGAAAGAACTTTTGAAAGGCCCAGTCGAGGTCACATTGGATGGTGCCAATGGCAATCAAACTTTGAATGCGGATTTGACTAAGGCGTCGCTCAATCTGCCCTGGGCAGGATGGGCTAAGGGACCAGGCATTCAAGCACAAGCCTCGTTTACCATGGCTAAACAAGACCGCGTCACGACAATCAAAAATCTGGTGATTAAGGGCAAAAGTTTCTCTATCTCAGGCGACGTTGATGTCGTTGGAGGGAGCCTTTCAACAGCTCGTTTTTCTAATGTGACGTTGAACAAAGGCGATAAAATCGCGGTCGATATTGTCAATGACAAAGGTGGCTATGACGTTTCGGTTTCTGGTTCTGCATTGGATTTGCGCGCCTTGCTCAAGCGCGTAACGAGCAGCTTTGAAAAAACTGTTGCCGCCACAGGTGGCGTTCCCATTCGTGTGAAAGCCAATATTGGCTCTGTCACGGGCTTTAATGGTGAGCAATTGCAAAGCGTGGTGGCCAGCTATTCAGGCCAAGGTTCTACAATCCGCTCCTTTACTGCCAGCGCCAATTCCCAGAGCGGCGGTAATGTTGCATTGGAAAACAAAGGTGGCGGAAACAAGCGAACTGTCGAAGTACAAACATCCGACGGCGGGGCATTGCTACGCTTCATGGATATTTATGACAAAATGCAAGGCGGTACTGTGCGCGTGTCGTTGACCACCAATGGCGATGGTCCGCTCAAGGGCGAGGTGGATGCGCGCAACTTTGTAATTGTTGGCGAGCCCCGATTGAAGTCGCTGGTGGGTGCGCCTGTCAGTCCAGATGGGCAGTCTCTGGCCAATGTCTCCAAAAACAAACTGGAGGTGTCGAGGGTCAACTTTGAACGCGGCAATGCGTTTATTGAAAAGGGCAAAGGCTACTTGAAATTAGAGCGTGGGATTTTGCGTTCAGAGCAAATTGGCTTGTCTTACTCGGGCACTTTGTATGATGCGCGCGGGCGCATTAATATGGTCGGCACCTTTATGCCGGCATTTGGCCTCAACCGGATTTTTGGCGAATTGCCAATTTTTGGTGCCTTGCTTGGCAATGGCCGTGACAAAGGGTTGATTGGCATAACCTTCAAACTGGCAGGCAATGCCAAGACCCCTGAATTAACAATCAACCCAATGTCGCTGATTGCGCCAGGAATATTTCGTCAGATATTTGAGTTCCAATAATCAAACCGACTTGATTAGGACGTGCTTTTTCTTGCCCAATGACAGCTTGATCGCGCCATCGCTTGAATTATCACCCGTCGAAATCAGACGCTTATCATCACTCACGAGTTCATCGTTGATCCGCACGGCGCCGCTTTGCACATGTCGCCTTGCTTCGCCATTGCTTGCCGCAAGTCCTGCTTTGACAATAAGATTGAGTAAGCCAATACCCGCCTCCAACTCACTCGAAGGCAACGATATCGATGGTAGGTCGGATGCAAATCCGCCCGCCTCAAAGGTTACTCGCGCTGTCTCGGCGGCTTCATCTGCGGCGAGCCGCCCATGCACAATCGCCGTTGCCTCGGTCGCCAATATTTTCTTGGCCTCGTTAATTTCATTGCCGCCAAGCGCTGCCAATTTCGCAATTTCAGACAAGGGAAGGCGTGTGAAGATCTTCAAAAACTTCTCAACATCTGCATCTTCCGTGTTGCGGAAATATTGCCAGAAATCATAGGGGCTAAATAAATCGCCATTAAGCCACACGGCGCCTTTCGCCGTCTTGCCCATTTTGGCGCCGGAAGATGTGGTCAATAGTGGCGTCGTCAGCGCAAAGAGCTGCGGCTCGCCCATGCGATGGCTTAAGTCCACACCGTTGATGATGTTGCCCCATTGATCAGATCCGCCCATCTGCAGTGTGCAGCCGAATCGTTTGTTTAACTCAACAAAATCATAGCCTTGCATGATCATGTAATT
>JBGTAU010000215.1:0-5497 GCA_041749675.1 Rhizobiaceae bacterium
GGGTTTAACCTCGCCCCATGCAATGGGGAGAGGTGGCGCGGGCGTAGCCCGTGACGGAGAGGGGCGGTGGTGCGCCGCTCGGGTAGAACAAGGATTACTTTGAGATGCGTTCGATTGCGGCTCAGATTTGTTGGCTTTGCATCCGGTCGAACCGCCCCTCTCCGTCGGCTTCGCCGCCACCTCTCCCCGCTTGCGGGGCGAGGTTAAAACGCGAGTGCCTAAAAATAAATCTCTCCACCCCCCTTTCCCCCCAATCTATACTCCTTCCCGAACCCACTAACCGGAAGGCGCACATGGACTGGCAACTGGCAATCACCCGAAACCGCGACGCGCTCAATGCTATTGTGGCGGCGGTGATGGTTATGGTGGGGCTTCGCGCTGGAGGCACACTGACGACTCTGCCGCGGTATTTGTATGCGCGGGCGCTGCTGATTGTGCGGCAGGCGGAGTCTGCCCTGCGGCGGTTGATTGTGATTGCGGCGCTCAACCTTGCGCTCGACGCCATCCCGCATCACGCCACGCGCCTGTTGCGCTGGTATGAACGGCGCGATCTGGCGCTCAAACAAAACAAAGCGCACCGCGTGTCGCCGATGCGGCCCGGTCGGGCGCCCGCTGCGCGGCGTAAGAAAACCCACGAAGTCGAAAAGGTTCTTCTCGAATGTCATCTGCTGGCGGTTTACGCCGGCGAACAGTGGAACAGCTCGTGAGATTAATCAAAATTGTGACGATGAATGCGCGGGTTTTCTCAAAACCGGCGGGCTTTGCCGTGCGCTTTGCTCAGCTAACTTAACCACGAAATCAAGCAACACATACTCACATAAAGATTTCTTTATGTCTTATTGATTGACCAGCCGTTTTCTGATAGACCCCGCGCACATACCAAAAGCAGCGGAACTGGTCCGCCTGCCTCGCCTTGCGGAGAACACCATGACTACTAAACATGATTACGTCGTTGCCGACATTAAACTGGCCGATTGGGGCCGCAAAGAGTTGGATATTGCTGAAACCGAAATGCCAGGCCTGATGGCTTGCCGCGAAGAATTCGGCACCACCAAGCCACTCAAAGGCGCGCGCATCACCGGCTCGCTGCACATGACCATTCAGACTGCTGTGCTCATCGAAACACTGACCGCACTCGGCGCGGAAGTGCGCTGGGCATCGTGCAATATTTTCTCGACGCAAGACCATGCCGCCGCTGCGATTGCCGTCACTGGCGTTCCAGTTTTCGCGGTTAAAGGCGAGTCGCTGACTGAATATTGGGATTACACCGACAAGATTTTCCAATGGACCGATGGCGGCCTGTCCAACATGATCCTCGATGATGGCGGCGATGCAACCATGTATATTTTGCTCGGCGCACGCCAAGAAGCGGGCGAGAACATTCTCGTCAATCCATCTTCCGAAGAAGAAGAGATTTTGTTCGCGCAGATCAAAAAGCGTATGGCCGCTACGCCGGGCTTTTTCACCAAGCAGCGCGATGCCATCAAGGGCGTCACGGAAGAAACCACAACTGGCGTCAACCGTTTGTACCAATTGCATGCAAAAGGCTTGCTGCCTTTCCCAGCCATCAACGTGAACGATAGCGTCACCAAGTCGAAGTTCGACAACAAGTACGGCTGTAAAGAGTCGCTGGTGGATGGTATCCGCCGCGGTACAGACGTGATGATGGCCGGTAAGGTTGCCGTTGTTTGCGGCTACGGCGATGTGGGTAAAGGCTCGGCCGCCTCACTTCAGGGTGCTGGCGCTCGTGTGAAAGTGACCGAAGTTGATCCAATCTGCGCATTGCAGGCCGCTATGGATGGCTTTGAAGTTTTGACCCTCGAAGAAGCCGCTCCACAGGCTGACATCATCATCACGACAACTGGCAACAAAGACGTTGTGACAATCGAACATATGCGTATGTTCAAGGACATGGCGATTGTTGGCAACATCGGCCATTTCGACAATGAAATTCAGGTTACCGCTTTGAAGAACTTCAAGTGGACCAACGTGAAGCCACAGGTCGACATGATTGAATTCCCAGGCGGCAAGCGCATGATCCTTCTCTCCGAAGGTCGTTTGCTCAACCTCGGCAACGCAACTGGCCATCCTTCCTTCGTGATGTCGGCCTCCTTCTCCAACCAAGTTTTGGCGCAGATCGAATTGTTTGCGCATGGCGAAAAATACGAAAACCAAGTTTACGTATTGCCAAAGCATCTGGACGAAAAAGTTGCCCGCCTGCATCTTGGTAAGCTTGGTGTGCGTTTGACAACACTTTCGAGCGAACAGGCCGGATATATCGGCGTGCCGCAACAAGGCCCGTTCAAGTCGGAACACTACCGCTATTAAGTTTTTCTAACTTACCCACAATATATAGAACCCGCGCCACTTGACTCTGGCGCGGGTTTATTTTTGCGCACAAAGGCTCTTCACGGCGATTCGCGATGCGTTTATGGTGCAGTGATTCGCGACACTTCCGGCTGCTTTTTCAAGCAGAACAGAGAGGTGCGCATCAGGGCGGTCTACTAAGAGCTGGCGCTTGAAAAGGACCGAAGCATGACCGGGGAAACCCTACAATTTGAACTGGAACCTGTGCGTCCGGCCGGTGTTGGCTATTGCGGGATGATCGGGAAATCTATTCTTATGACGAAACTAAACCGCGCCAAGTTTTCGGTTCGCACGCTGCTTGCCAGTTCCGCGCTCTTTTCCCCATTCAGTATTGTTCCCTCTCACGCTGCTGGAATGACTGTTTTGGGAGTCACTGTCGGCTCGCTGGAAGTCATTCAATTTTCGATGTTTATCGGCGCCATGAGCGCCGCATTGTTGGCGGCCGTTTGGCTGATCCGCGAACGCGGTAAAATGTCGGGACAGAACTCAGGCCTTCGCGCCCGCATTGCAGATTTAACAGCGGCGGTCGAGCGATCGGACGCGCTGCTGGCCAGTCGCGATTCTCGGATTGTCGTTTGGGATGCAAGCACTGAAAAGCCAGAAGTGATCGGCGTACTTTCGCCTGAAAGTGGCGCACCTTCGGACCATTCGCACTTTTTAGCTTTTGGTCGTTGGGTGACCCCAAACTCAGCCGCTTTGCTGGAGACCATGCTCAAAGCCTTACGCGATCGCGGCACTCCGTTTGAAAAAAGCATCGTAACCATCACCGGTGAACAGCTTGAAGTACAAGGCCGACGCACCGGCTCAACTTCATTTGTTCGATTTCTAGGGTTAAGTGGTATTCAAGCTGAGAACAGCGTTTTGAAACGCGAATTGGATGAACTGCGCGATTCCACTCACCTTATGACCTCCCTTTTGGATAATCTGGCGTACCCCATCTGGCGGCGTGATCAAAGCGGTGCGGTGGTCTATTGTAATAAAGCGTATGGCCAGATGATCGAAGAAGATCGCGGCGCTGAAAGTGCCACGAACAAAGAGCTTTTTGGTAGCCAAGCGCGCGAATTGATTGAGCGAAAGCGTCAACCGGATGGCCGGTTCAATGATCAAGTTTCGACGGTGATAAACGGGGATCGGGCAGTTTTTGAAGTGATTGATGTCGCAACGCCGAAGGGGTCGATTGGCCTTGCGCGTGATGTAAGTGAATTGGATTCACTGCGCGAAGAGTTTGATCGCACGCTTCGTAGCCAGTCTGACACATTAAACCAGTTAACCACGGCTGTGGCAATATTTGATTCGAACCAGAAATTGCGGTCCTTCAACAATGCGTTTCAAAAGCTCTGGGGCTTGGACGTCAGCTTGCTGGAAAGTCATCCTGAACACGGCATTATCCTTGATCGCTTGCGCACTGATGGGAAACTACCCGAACAGCCGGAATGGCGGCGTTGGCGCGAGCAAGTACTGTCAGCCTACCGCGCACCAGAAGGCACTGAAGACTGGTGGCATTTGCCGGATGGCAAAAGTCTGCGCGTGCTTGGCAATCCGCAGCCGAAGGGCGGCATGATTTGGGTCTTCGAGAATATGACTGAAAAGTTTGATCTCGAAAGCCGCTATAATACGCTGATTAAGATCCAAGGTGAAACACTCGACAATTTGGCCGAAGGTGTCGCGGTGTTTGGGTCTGATGGCAAGGTACGCCTGTCCAATCCAGCTTTCGCAGTCTTATGGGCGCTTCCTGAAGGCATGGCGCAAGAAGGAATTCATATTGCCGCCATTCGCGCTGCTTGCAAAGATTTAGCGCCTAGCGGCGAATGGGATATGTTTGTCGGAAGCGCGACTGGGTTTGACGACGCACGCGATGCGCGTCAGGGTCATGTGGAATTGACCTCTGGAACGGTATTGGCCTATGCCCAAGTTCCACTGCCCAAGGGTCAAACTATGCTGACTTTTGTCGATATTTCTGACACTGTTCACATGGAACGTGCGCTTAAAGATCGCAATGAAGCATTGCAACGTGCAGACCGTCTCAAGAATGATTTCATCCAACATGTATCGTATGAATTACGCTCACCACTGACAAATATTATTGGATTTACGGAATTATTGCAGCAGCCCGCGACGGGGCAATTGTCGGAGCGGCAGAGTGATTACCTTGACCATATTGCTGTTTCTTCCGTTTCTTTGCTTACAACCGTCAATGATATACTTGATTTGGCAACTGTAGACGCCGGTATTATGGATCTGGAAATTACAAATGTTGATATGCCTTCGCTTTTCGCAACACTTGAGAAAAATTTTCATCACCAACTAACAGAAGCGGGCATTCATTTGGCATTTGAGATTGCGCCGGATGCCAATCAACTGAAGGCTGATCAACAGCGGCTTCGGCAAATTATCGGAAATTTGCTGACCAATGCGATCAATCATGGGCCACGCGGTTCAACGATCACTTTATCGTCGGCACTTGCCGGCAATTTCGTTGTCATCAGCGTTCAAGATGAGGGTCCAGGCATTGCAAAAGATGTTTTGGATACAGTGTTTGACCGCTTTGTTGCGCATCCAAGTGGTGGGCGCCGTGGCGGTACGGGGCTTGGATTGTCGATCGTCAAAGGCCTTATCGAATTGCATCATGGCACTGTGACAATCGCTTCAAATGCTGCACATGGAACCAAAGTGGATTGCCATTTTCCGCTAGACCCAACCCGCCTATTGGCCGCTGCCGAATAGAGCGCGGCGCGGCATATGGCGAAGTTTACGGTCCCCCTCAAAGATGAAGCGGCCACAAGTCTATTGGGCAATGATTTATCGCGGGCGATTATTCTTGGCGACTGCGTTACGCTGTCCGGTGATCTGGGCGCTGGAAAAACGACGCTTTGCCGTTCGCTCATTCGCTCGCTTGCTGCAGATCCTGAATTGGATGTCCCAAGTCCGACATTTACGCTGGTGCAATTTTACGAGACTAAATTGCCGGTCTCGCACTTTGATTTATACCGGTTGAACGATCCACATGAAATCGACGAATTGGGGCTCGATGAAGCTCTGCAAAGCGGCGTGGCGTTGATCGAATGGCCGCAAAAAGCCGGTTCACTGCTCCCAAAAAACTGCATTGCTATCGAACTGACCCATGAAGGCG
>JBGTAU010000216.1:0-2965 GCA_041749675.1 Rhizobiaceae bacterium
AACTGAGAGCGCGATTAAGTAGGATAGAACCACTGAACCTACTCCAATCATAGCGCAGCAATCCATTGCATCTTGATGATGAAGACATTCAATGGGTAGAAATAACCCGCGCTGGTTTACCGCATGATGAAAAAAACGCCAGTTTTTTCTGCAAATTCTATTCCTTCGAGGGGGCTGCCTGATCGGTGCTTTTCGTGGATCGCCGTACGTGCGTTTCCAAATAATAAGATGCTCCTGCTGCGCGGTTTGCACTTGACCCTTGGGCGTTTGGCTTGATAGATGACCGCGGTTCGGAGTGTGGCGCAGCCCGGTTAGCGCACTAGTCTGGGGGACTAGGGGTCGTGGGTTCGAATCCCGCCACTCCGACCAATAAACTTCTGATATTGTTGAAAACTTTTTATCCTCTTGGGTGAGGATTTTTCCAATATTGGAAAAAAAGAAGTTCAGTTGTTGGTCATGCGCACCGCGAATTAAAATATCTCAGATTGTCACGCACTATATTGGTTGAACATGTTAGCAGCTTTCTATGTCGGCTCCTTAACTTTGGGATCAATCAAAGTGCTCTTCAGCGAAACTACGGCAGTTGAATCGAGACCTCAACGCCGTCTGCTTTGGCGTTTAGCGGAGACACAATTTTGAGAGTAGCTCCAGAACGGTCTATGATTGTTTTGACAATTGCCAAGCCAAGCCCTGTGCCATTTCCATTGGCCTCGCCTTTTTCAAAGCGTTGCATCAACTTCTCAATTTTTTCGGCAGGCAGGGACGTTCCCTCATTTGCGACAATGAGGTGACAATGTTGATCGAGTGAAACATAAATTGGTGTATCGGCTTTGCCATGGCGCAGGGCGTTTTCAATCAGATTTCGCACAAGGATGCCAAAAAGATCCGGCTCTAAATGCGAAAGAATTGGTTCTTCCGGCATACTTAAACAAATGGGTGAAGCACCGGCATGTTCGAAATCTCTAACTATAACCTTTAGCACCGGCGCTAGGTCGGACGGCGCGTCCAAGACGGCCCGCCCGCCTTCTGCGCGAGCAAATTGCAGTAGTTTTTCAGACGTCCGTGTGAGACGCTTCAAAGTGGCTTCAATATCAGACGCTCGCTCCGCGGCTTTCGCATCTTTGGTTTCCGACATTAAGCGCTGCGCTTGCGCAATGGCACCCGCTACCGGTGTGCGCAGTTCGTGGGCTGCATTTGCGGCGAACGATCGCTCTGCTTCAAAGGCCTTGTGTAGGCGCGCAAAAAGACTGTTGATGCCAATGGTGACCGGATCCAATTCGGCTGGAAGGTTCATGTCGGGTAGATCCGACAAATCTTGCGCGTTTCGGCTTTCAAGTGTTGCGCGGAAGATTCGCACCGGACGGAATAAGTGACGGACTGCGAGAAGAATAGCCAGCAGACTTAGCGGAATCACCGCAAGCAGTGGGGTGATAAGGCTGACCATGACTTTTGAGGCCATTTCCTTACGATCATCCAACGGCTCGGCAACGGCCAAGCTTATGTCTAAATTAGGTTCGATTTCCACGTATATCTGGTGCGTGCTGGTCTGGGTAAATCCTGGTTGTATTTGATCAGGAAAAACCGACGGGGCCGTTCGCTTGGATAAAATGATAGTCTTTCCGGTTTTGTCGCGCACTGTATATGCCACGGAATCACTGACGATTGCCGTGCCGCGGCGTTGTATCCCCTCGTTGTCATCGTCATCTTCATAGTCGTCGATTTTTTCTTTTCCGATACCGTTGCTTGCCTTGTTGTTTTTTTCGCGCTCCTGATTTGCACGCCGCTTCACATCACGCACTGCCAATGGCATGAGGCGCTCTGCAGACGATTTCAGTCCTGCATCAAAAACTTCGTCCATTTCATGGGTTAGCCTATTGGTTGTGTAAAAGGCTGCGGCGAGCCAGAGGACTGTAATGCCAAGACCAATCGTAACGGCAAGCCTGATCTGAAGTGAGCGCGGTAAATTCATATCCGTCCTAGCCTATAGCCGAAGCCCCGTTCGGTTTCGATCACATTTGCCCCAAGCTTTTTTCGCAATCGGCTCACATGAACTTCGATGGCGTTACTTTCAACACCATCTCCAAATGCGTATAGCTGTTCTTCTAGTTGGCCTTTTGAAAGAATTTGCCCATGATGATGCAACAGCGCTTCGAACAACACCCATTCACGCGCTGTCAAAATGACCGGCTTGCCGCTGTTGCGGATTGTACGCGCGGCCAAATCAATCTCAAGCCCGCCAAGACTTATGATCGGATTGGGATTACCGGCATATCTGCGGGCAACTGAGCGAATGCGTGCAGACAGTTCGGCAAGATCAAAGGGTTTGACAAGATAATCATCCGCGCCAGCATTTAATCCTTCGATACGGTCTGAAACCTGATCGAGTGCTGTGAGAATAATAACGGGGGTGACGACGCCTTTGCTGCGTTGTGATTTTAAGAATGGTATGCCGCGCCCATCCGGCAACATCAGATCGAGCAACACAAGTTCATAGGCAGCCGCATGCATGGCTGCTTCGGCATTATCAAGGCGTTTTGCCCAATCGACTGAATGACCATCACTGGCGATCTGGTCGCGCACGGCCGATCCCAGTACTTGATCATCCTCGATTAGCAAGACACGCACTCTTCTACCCCTTTTCACTGAGCCTTCTTATCAGCTGTAAAGCTTACGGGAAGCTGAAGCAGATAATTTGTCACGGTAAGCTTTCTGTCAGGTGCACCGATCATGTTCGCTCCAACCTAAACCCAAGGAGCAACGCAATGAAGACGATCTTGAAAACCTTATTCCTCCCCATAATGGCAACTGCATTGCTGACAGGGACTGCGGCAAACGCGCAAATGCTGACCCCGAAACCAATGATTTCGTCCGATCATGAAGTCGACAATGCTGTTGACGGCAGAAATGGTGTGCCGCTTATTTTGGTCGATGATGATGACAATGACGACGACAATAATAAACGCCG
>JBGTAU010000217.1:0-6401 GCA_041749675.1 Rhizobiaceae bacterium
ATCCATGGATGGACGATGGCTTCATCTTCTTTGAGGCCAAGCTTTTGCAACATGGAATCCATACGATCGGACCCGAAAATACGCATCAAGTCATCTTGCAAGGACAGAAAGAATTTTGAGCGACCGGGATCCCCTTGACGGCCGGAACGACCGCGCAACTGATTATCAATACGTCGGCTTTCGTGGCGCTCACTGGCCAATACAAAAAGTCCGCCAGCGGCGAGCGCCTCGTTTTTTAGCTTTTGAATGTCTTCGCGAATGGCTTGTTCTTTTGCGTCACGTTCTGCGCCTGCAGGCATGTCACCCAATTCACGGGCAATGCGCATGTCGGCGTTGCCGCCGAGCTGAATGTCAGTTCCGCGGCCAGCCATGTTGGTGGCAATGGTGATTGCGCCTGGCACGCCCGCTTGCGCAACGATAAAAGCTTCTTGCTCGTGATACCGCGCATTCAGCACTTGAAAATCGGTAAACCCGTCGGCCCGTAGGCGATCTGCCAGCATTTCGGATTTTTCGATCGAAGTCGTACCCACCAAGATCGGCTGCTTCTTGGCATGCGCTTCGCGGATTTCGCGGATGATGGCACGGATTTTTTCGTCAAACGTACGGTAAACCTCGTCATGGTCGTCTATGCGTTGCACAGTGACGTTGGTTGGAATTTCGATGACTTCGAGGCCATAGATATTGCCGAACTCTTCGGCTTCTGTCAGCGCCGTACCGGTCATGCCAGCCAGTTTTTCGTACATGCGGAAATAATTCTGGAACGTGATGGACGCCAAGGTCTGGTTTTCCGGTTGAATGGAAACACCTTCTTTGGCTTCCAGTGATTGATGCAGACCTTCTGAAAAGCGGCGGCCCGGCATCATGCGTCCGGTGAATTCGTCGATGATGACGATTTCATCTTCGCGAACGATATAATCTTTGTCGCGTTGGAAAAGCTTGTGCGCTTTCAAGGCATTGTTGATGTGATGCACGATGGCGACATTTTCGACATCGTAGAGGCCTTCGCCTTTCAGCAAACCCGCTGCCTTGAGCAGGTTCTCAACATTTTCCGTGCCGTCTTCAGTGAAGGTGACAGTGCGCTGCTTTTCGTCGATTTCGAAATCTGAGTCGTTCAACTGCGGAACAAATTTGTTGATCGTGTTGTACAGTTCCGAGCGATCATCGAGCGGACCTGAAATGATCAACGGCGTGCGGGCTTCGTCAACGAGGATGGAATCCACTTCGTCGACAATTGCGTAATGATGCGGGCGCTGAACCATCGCGGCGCGCTCATACTTCATATTATCGCGCAGGTAATCAAAGCCGAGCTCATTGTTGGTGGCGTAGGTCACGTCGCAGGCATATGCCGCTTGGCGTTGCGCATCGTCCAAACCGTGCACGATGACGCCGACTGTGAGCCCTAGAAAATTATAGACCTTGGCCATCCATTCGCTGTCGCGTTTGGCCAGATAGTCGTTCACCGTGACGACGTGCACACCTTTGCCAGACAATGCATTGAGATACACTGGCAGCGTCGCAACCAGCGTTTTCCCCTCGCCCGTGCGCATTTCGGCGATGTCGCCCTCGTGCAGAACCATGCCGCCAATCAATTGCACGTCAAAAGGGCGCAGACCCAACGCGCGCTTGGCGGCTTCGCGCACCACAGCAAATGCTGGTTCAAGAAGATCATCGACTTCTTTTCCTGCCGCCAACTCCGCGCGAAATTCTTGCGTTTTGCCGCGCAACTGTTCGTCGGACAGAGCTGATATTTCAGCTTCCAAGGCGTTGATATTCTTCACTATTGAGCGAAGCTTTTTCACACGACGATCGTTTGCCGATCCAAATAATTTGCGAGCAATGCCGCCGAGACTGACCATGGAAGGCCCTTTCATTCGCGCCGGTTCTTCCGGCTGACAACAGGGAGACTATCGTCATTAAACATAAATGCTGACACCATACTGATATGGACGCAGCGCCGCAGGACAGATAAGAGGGGCCTCGTTTGATGTCAACGGCGCAGACAGCTGTTGATTTTACAAGACAGTTCGCGTCAATCAGCGACCAAATCAGTATTTTTGGCCGAATCAGACCCGGCTTAGCGAGGAGACTGCCATGAAATTTCGCCCTTTGACCATCGCCGTATCGGCATTTGTATTGTCGTTGTCGGTCAGTTTCACCGCGCTTAATGCGTATGCGCAAGACGCAAAAGTGGTGGCTACGATCGGCGGCGAGCCAGTGACAGAGGCAGATATTGACATGGCGCAAGGCGGTTTGGACGCACAATTTGCCAAACTTCCCGACGATCAACGCCGTTTGGCGGCGATAGCCGCCCTTATCGACATTCGCGCTGTGGCTATTAAAGCGCGCCAAGCGAAGTTCAATGAATCAGAAGCCTTCAAAAAACAAATTGCCTTTATCAATGAGCGCGCATTGCATGATGCCTTCTTCAAGTCTGAGATCATAGACAAGGTAACCGACGCCGATGTGCGTGCGCGTTACGACAAAGAGATCGCTGCTATGCCTCCTTTAGAAGAAGTCCGTGCTCGTCACATTCTCGTGAAAACAGAAGAAGAAGCCAAGGACGTGATCAAAAAGTTGGATGGTGGCGCAAAATTTGAAGACCTTGCCAAGGAAAAATCCAGCGATGGTTCGGCGGGCGATGGTGGTGACCTTGGCTATTTTGGACCTGGCCAAATGGTGCCTGAGTTTGAAAAGCAAGCCTTTACCCTCGAAGTTGGCAAATACACCAAAGAGCCGGTCAAAACGCAATTTGGCTTCCATGTTATCAAGGTCGAAGACAAGCGTGCCAAGCCAGCGCCGGCCTTTGATCAGGTGATGGGCCAAGTGCGTGATGTTTTGCTGCGCGAGCGCTATGTTGAGACGGCTCGCGCTTACCGTGAAGAATTGAAGGTTGAGTGGATCGATCCTGCCGTTAAAAAGGCCATGGACGATGCCGCGGCGGCTCAGGCCGCACAGCAACCCAAACAATAACTTTACGCGGGAGCGATCATGTCATCCACGGTTTCACCTCTTGCCCCAAAGAAATACGCGCGTCTTGGTGCCATTGAAGGCGTGCGCATGGAAACAGCGCAGGCTGGTATCAAGTACAAAAATCGCACCGATGTGCTGATGATGGTGTTTGATGAACCGGCGTCCGTTGCAGGCGTGTTCACGCGCTCGCTTTGCCCGTCTGCGCCCGTCGATCTTTGCCGCGCCAATCTCGTTGGTGGCACCGCGCGGGCTGTGGTCGTTAATTCTGGCAATGCCAATGCCTTTACCGGCAAAAAAGGCGTTGAAACCACCGCCAAGACTGCTGAGGCCGCCGCTAAGGCTGCCGACTGCAAATCCAGCGAGGTCTTCTTGGCGTCCACAGGCGTGATCGGCGAGCCGTTGGACGCCGATAAATTCAGTGGCCTGTTGTCCGGGATGGTCAAAACCGCACGCGGCGATTTTTGGCTCGAAGCTGCCAAAGCGATTATGACCACGGATACGTATCCCAAGGTTGCCACCTCCAAAGTGCTCATCGGCGATGTGAGCGTGACCATCAATGGCATTGCTAAAGGTGCAGGCATGATCGCGCCGGATATGGCGACAATGCTATCCTTCATAGCCACCGACGCATCGATTGCACCGGATGTTTTGCAACAGTTGTTGAAAAAAGCAGTCGGGCCAACCTTCAACTCCGTCACGGTTGATAGCGATACTTCAACCAGCGACACGCTGCTTTTGTTTGCGACCGGCGCTGCTAAAAAGCGCGGAGCTGCGCATATCTCGCAATCGACTGATCCCCGTTTGAACGCATTCAAGCGCGCGCTGGGCAAAGTGATGCGCAATCTTGCCCTTCAAGTGGTGCGCGATGGTGAGGGTGCACGCAAATTGATTGAAGTGCAGGTAACAGGTGCAAAATCTGCGCGCTCGGCCAAAAAAATTGCCTTGTCGATTGCCAACTCACCTTTGGTAAAAACCGCAGTGGCCGGTGAAGATGCAAACTGGGGCCGTGTGGTCATGGCCGTTGGCAAAGCTGGCGAGCCAGCGGATCGTGACCGGCTCTCGATCTGGTTTGGCGATAATCGACTGGCGCATGAGGGCGAGCGCGACGCGGCTTATTCAGAGACTAAAACGTCTGCTTACATGAAAAATGACCACATCGTCGTTCGCGCGGAATTGGGCATCGGTCGCGGCAAAGCCACGGTTTATACTTGCGACCTCACCAAAGAATATGTGACCATCAACGGCGATTATCGCAGCTAAGGTCAAAGGAATATGCCCGGACTATCCCAGATCAGGCGATTGGAGGCGGCAGGTTTTCGTGCTTGGCCGTCGGCATCGACCTATTATGACGGGACATGGTCGATCCGGTTGACACCGCACCATTCTTCCAAACGACTGAACTCGATCAATCCGCTCGATCCCAATGATCATGCAGAATTGTCCGAGCGAGTGGAACGGGCCAAGCTGCGCTTTGCAAGTGCCGGAAAACCATTGACGTTTCGACAAACGCCGCTGGCTTCGCGGGAACTCGATCGATTCTTAAAAGAGGGTGACTTTGCTGCGTTGAATGAAAGCGCCGTCATGTGTGTTGAATTGTCCGATGTATCTTTTGTCAACGCAATCGACCATCTGCCGTTCAAAGACATCAAGCGCTATTGTGAAGCCAGCGCCAACATCCACGGTCTGAGCAATGTTGATCAGGCTGGCCTGATGCAAGTCATCAGCGCAATCAAAGCTCCATTTGGATTGTTCATCGCCGAAGATGCAAATGGACCATTGTCCTGCGTCATTTGCGTACAAGATGGTGAATTGGCTGGTATCCTTGATTTAGCAACGCGCCCTGACGCCCAAAGAAACGGACACGGCACGCAAATATTATTGGGCGCGTTGAAGTGGGCTAGGGCAAAAGGTGCCAGCACCGCGTGGCTACAAGTCGAGCTGGACGAGGCCAACACGGACAAGCTCTATAGGAAAATAGGGTTTCGTGAGGTTTATCGGTACATCTATCGCGTGTTGCGGTCTGGCCTATGAGCGAATTCAAGCTCTTATTCGTTGTTGCATGTGCTTTGGTCGATACGGATGGTCGCGTGCTTCTGTCAAAACGGCCAGAGGGAAAATCACTTGCCGGTCTTTGGGAATTTCCCGGGGGCAAATTAGAAGCTGGTGAGACGCCGGAAGAGTGTCTTGTGCGTGAACTGCATGAAGAACTGGGCATTATCGTCAAAACAGCCTGCTTAGCACCGCTCACGTTTGCCAGTCATCGTTACGAAAAATTCCATTTGTTCATGCCGCTGTACATTTGCCGCCGTTTTGAAGGTATGCCAACTGGCCGGGAGGGGCAGGAACTGAAATGGGTTAAGCCGCGCCACATGCGTGACTATCCCATGCCGCCTGCTGATGAGCCATTGATCCCAATATTAGTCGACCTGCTCTAAAATCTAGTGGCTTTGTAATAGCGTTAATCACTCCTTTATCACCCTGTGGCATTTTTAATGGAAAGCTCTTGTGGTTTTGAGCAAATTTTACGCGTAGCGGGTTGATTATGAATAGTGATGACGAATGGGACTTTGTCCAAGGCAATCAAGATGATGCTTTGGAGCCTGCAAAAAGCGGTGCTTTGCGTGTTTCCTTATTGTTTGGCTCAATTGCAGTCGCTTTTGCGTTGTTTTTGGTGCCACTGGCAAACCGCGGCAGCACAGAATTGGCCAGAGCGTCCGGAACGCAGCTTGACTATATCGCGACGGGCGCAACACCCAAGTCTGGCGAATACACTATCCGTAAAAGTGTGCTTCAGTCCAAGAGTTCTTCGGTGTGCATCATCCGCACAGATGGCTCATCAGTGGGCGATTGCTAGGGACTGAACATTCTTCAGATTACCTAAAATGCAAACTATTGCATTGTCGCAAGTGTTAATTTTTTGCTGTTAATCATGCCCGATAACCATAAGAAAGTCAGGGTAACAGGGTGCTCAAAGATTTTATTGAATGCGAAGAAGGTGCAACGGCAATCGAATACGGATTGATTGCGTCACTGATTTCAATGGGCATCATTGTTGGTTTTGGCGACATGGCAGACGCCCTTGAGAAACTCTGGGGCGACAATAACGACGATATTCAAGCTGGTCTCAACGGCTAAGATTTAAATCTTTCGAAGTGCTTCATTTAATGAAACTGTCGCCGAGCCACGTTTTGCTGGCTTTGGCTGTGACGTGTGTGGTGCCCAGCCTGACATCCAAATAAATGTAAAGGTGGCAGGAATTTTGCCGTCGTTTTGAGCATACTTCTCTTGATAAATTTCTGCAGCGCGTAACAATACTGCTCGTTTCAATGGTTTTCGCGATCTGTTCATCAAACCATTAGCAGCCCCCATGCTTCGCAAATCACGCATCAAGGCAAACATATCAGCGTAGCGTACGGTCATTGTCTCGCTGT
>JBGTAU010000218.1:0-5451 GCA_041749675.1 Rhizobiaceae bacterium
GCAGTTGGAGCAGGAGCTGGGGGTGCCGATTGTTATTCGCGGCAATCGGTATCTGGGTCTTACGGCGGAAGGCGAGCGCGTTTTGAAACTGGCGCAGTCGGTTTTGGAAGGCGTGGATGGACTGCGTGACGATTTGGCCCATGCCGCCGATGCACCGCTGGGGCGGCTGACATTTGGGGCGATCCCATCTGCTTTGCCGACACTTGCGCCGTTAACCGATGCGATGCGCAAGCGCTTTCCAAAGCTTGCGTTTACTGTGCTGAGTTTGAGTTCGGAAGAAATCAGGCGCTCACTTGAGGATTTTTCGATTGATGTCGGCGTCACTTATCTTGACAATGAACCCATTGATCTGGCCGTTTCCAAGCCACTTTATTTGGAACGGTATCGCTTGTTCGTGCGCGATGATCATCCGTTGGCAAGTCGGACTAGCGTAGAATGGGCGGAGGCGGCAAAGCATCCGGTATCATTGCTGACGCCAAATATGCAAAACCGTCGTATTATAGAAAGTGCGTTTCGCAAGGCCGGCGCGCAAGTAGAGCCGGAGCTTGAAAGCAATTCTATCGTCAATCTATATACCCATGTGCAAATGGCTGGCCTGGCAACGGTGCTGCCCGAAATCTTTGTCGGCTTGATGGGCGATGAAGGCCGCATCCGTGCTATCCCCTTGGTGTCGCCGGTGATTGAACATTCTGTCGGGCTGGTGGCGCATGACCGCGACCCGTTGCCTAAGGTCGTGAAGGCGATGCTGGATTTGGCGGACGCGTATGAATTGCCAAAATCCTTGACGGATCGCTTGCACTAGCGCCATTATAGTTTTTGTCTATAATGAAATAGAAACAACCAATTTGATTGCTAGACTGGTGTTTGCTTAGAGAGATTCCAATATTTCTGTGCGCTTGCTGGAGGATGCATGAACGCTCCGATCGATTTGAATTTGGCCCACTCCACCTGTGCGGCGCACGGCAATAGGCCAGACGCGTTGCTTGAAATTTTGCATGATATTCAAGAGCATAAGGGTTTTGTGCCGCAGGCTGATCTGCCGGTGATTGCCAAGGCGTTGAACTTGTCCCGCTCCGATGTGCATGGCGTGATGAGTTTCTATCATGATTTCCGCACCACCAAGGCTGGCGTCATCCAAGTGAAGATCTGTCGTGCGGAGGCTTGCCAGTCGATGGGCGCGATGGCGTTGATTGATGGTTTTTTGACCAAGCGCGGTATGAAACTGGGTGATACGTCTGATGACGGACAGATTACGGTTGAAGCCACTTATTGTTTGGGCAACTGCGCGATGGCGCCGGCCGCGACTGTGAACGGCAAGCTGGCAGGGCGATTGAACGCGGCGAAATTAGAGAAGCTGGTTTTGGAGGCCGCGCAATGAGTGTTGTTGTTTGGGTTCCTAAAGACAGTGCTGCGGTTTCCGCAGGAGCCAATGAAATTGCTGTTGGCATCGAATTGATTGCCAAAGTACGCGGGCTTGATGTGACGGTGAAACGCAATGGGTCGCGCGGCGCATTGTATTTAGAGCCGCTGGTTGAAGTGGAGACCGCGCAAGGTCGTGTGGCTTATGGGCCGGTAGAAGCTTCGGATGTTGAAGACTTATTTGATGCCGGATTTCTGACCGGCGGTGCACATCGTTTGGCGCATGGGCTGACGGCTGAAATTCCTTATTTGAAAAATCAAGAGCGTTTGACATTTGTACGTGCTGGATTGGCGGACCCGGTAGATCTGGCCGCGTATGAGGCCAATGGCGGTTTAGCTGGGCTCAAGAACGCACTCAGTCTGGCGCAGGCCGACGTGGTCAAAGAAGTGCTGGATAGCGGGCTCCGCGGGCGCGGTGGGGCAGGGTTTCCGGCAGGTATTAAGTGGAAGACTGTGCTGGATACGCAGGCTGCGCAGAAGTATGTGGCTTGCAATGCTGATGAGGGTGACTCAGGCACGTTCGCAGATCGCATGGTCATGGAAGGCGACCCGTTTATGCTGATCGAAGGCATGATCATTGCGGGCATCGCGACGGGCGCTACTGAGGGCTACGTTTATATTCGTTCAGAATATCCGGATGCGATTGCGACGATGAAGGCTGCTTGCGTCGTGATGCAAAAAGCGCGCTGGCTGGGTGGTTCAGTTGGTGGTTCGGGCAAGGCGTTTAACTTGCACGTGCGGCGCGGCGCTGGCGCGTATATCTGCGGTGAAGAATCTTCGATGCTTGAAAGCCTTGAGGGCAAGCGCGGCATCGTACGCGCCAAGCCGCCAATTCCGGCCATCAAAGGTCTATTTGGCCAACCAACGCTGATCAACAATGTGCTGACACTTGCGTCAGTACCGATTATTTTGGCCAAGGGCTCTAGCTACTACAAAGACTTTGGAATGGGCCGTTCGCGCGGCACGCTCGCGTTTCAATTGGCTGGTAATATTAAGCAGGGCGGACTGGTTGAAAAAGCATTCGGCGTGACGGTGCGCGAACTGATCGAAGATTTTGGTGGCGGCACTTTGACCGGTAAACCCTTTCGCGCAGCACAGCTTGGCGGACCGCTTGGCGCGTATGTTTCCGAGGATATGCTTGACCTGCCGATGGACTATGAAACGCTGGCAGGCGCTGGTGCGATGGTCCGGCATGGCGGTATTGTAGTATTCGATGAGAGTGTCGATATGGCTGAAATGGCGCGTTTTGCGTTTGATTTCTGTGCCATCGAATCGTGTGGTAAATGCACCCCTTGCCGTATTGGTGCAGTGCGCGGGCGCGAGACGATGGATAAGATAATTGCAGGCCATGAAGTGGCAGAAAATGTCGCGTTGCTTGAAGACCTTTGCCAAGTAATGACCGATGGGTCGTTATGCGCGATGGGCGGATTGACGCCAATGCCCGTGCTTTCTGCACTTAAACATTTCCCGCAAGATTTCGACCGTGCGCCACACGCGCTGGCAGCAGAATAAGGAGCACTGACATGGGCCTCCACCACGATATTGATTTTGGCACACCCATCAAAGTGTCGGAAAATATGGTCACGCTGGAAATCGACGGCGCTTTGGTCACTGTGCCGGAAGGCACGTCGATTATGCGTGCGGCGGCGATGATTGATCGCGAAATTCCAAAGCTCTGCGCGACCGATAGCTTAGAGCCATTCGGCTCTTGCCGGCTGTGCATGGTGGAGATCGAAGGAGTGAAGGGCACTCCATCTTCGTGTACAACGCCGGTGCGCGCAGGCATGGTGGTGCATACGGAAACAGCGCGTCTCGAAAAGCTGCGACGCGGGGTAATGGAGCTTTACATCTCTGATCACCCACTGGATTGTTTGACCTGCTCGACCAATGGCGATTGTGAATTGCAAGATCAAGCTGGCGTGGTTGGCCTGCGCGATGTGCGCTACGGCTTCAAGGGCGAAAACCACTGGGATTTTGAATCCAAAGTTGAGGTCGATACGTCCAACCCCTATTTTCAATATGACCCTTCCAAGTGCATCGTTTGCTCTCGTTGTGTTCGCGCATGCGCGGAAACGCAAGGGACATTTGCGTTGACCATTCAAGGTCGCGGGTTTGACTCACGCGTTTCGCCCGGCATGTACGGCGATGATTTTTTCTCGTCGGAATGCGTGTCTTGTGGCGCTTGCGTACAGGCTTGCCCGACGGCGACACTAATGGAAAAATCCGTTGTCGATCATGGCGTGCCAACGCGCACCGTGAAAACCACTTGCGCTTATTGCGGCGTTGGCTGCTCGTTCAATGCGGAACTCAAGGGCGACAAAGTCATTCGCATGGTTCCTGATAAAGACGGCGGTGCGAACGAAGGGCATTCCTGTGTGAAGGGTCGCTTTGCGTTTGGTTATGCCAGCCACAAAGATCGCATTACAACGCCGATGATCCGTGAAAAAATCACGGATGAATGGCGGCCGGTTTCGATGGATGAGGCGATCAACTTTGCGGCTGATAAGTTCAAATCTATCCAAGCCAAGCATGGCAAAGATTCGATTGGCGGCATCACCTCCTCGCGCTGCACAAACGAGGAAGTGTATGCGGTTCAGCGTATGATCCGTGCTGCGTTCCAGACGAACAATATCGACACTTGCGCCCGCGTTTGCCATTCGCCGACTGGTTATGGCTTGTCTAAAACATTCGGCACATCGGCTGGTACACAGAACTTCAAGTCCGTAGAAAAAGCCGATGTGGTGCTGCTGATTGGTGCGAATGCGACAGATGGACATCCGGTATTCGCCTCGCGCCTCAAGAAGCTCTTGCGCCAAGGCGCGCAGATTATTGTGGCTGATCCGCGTAAGATTGATCTGGTGCGCTCGCCGCATATTGAGGCCGCGCATCATATTCAATTGCGCCCAGGTACAAACGTTGCTGTGATGAATGCGCTTGCGCATGTTATTGTCACTGAAGGTTTGGTCGATGAAGCGTTCGTCAATGAGCGTTGCGATTTGATGGAATTTAATCGCTGGCGCGAATTTGTGGCGGAAGAGCGCAACTCGCCTGAAGCATTGGCTGAGATTATTGGCACAACGCCAGAAACGCTGCGCGAGGCTGCTCGCTTGTTTGCCAATGCGAAGAACGGCGCGATTTACTACGGGTTAGGCGTTACCGAGCACAGTCAAGGATCAACCATGGTGATGTCGATGGCCAACCTTGCGATGGCGACCGGCAACATTGGGCGGGAAGGCGTTGGCATTAACCCGTTGCGCGGCCAGAACAATGTGCAGGGTTCGTGCGATATGGGTTCGTTCCCGCACGAATTTCCGGGCTATCGCCATGTGTCGAACAATGAAGTGCGCGGTTCTTTTGAAAAGCATTGGGGCTTGGAACTCTCCGCAGAGCCGGGCTTGCGTATTCCGAATATGTTTGCTGCTGCCGTTGATGGAACGTTCAAAGGCCTGTTCGTGCATGGCGAAGACATTGCGCAATCTGATCCTAATACGCTGCATGTGCAGGCCGCACTTGAGGCGATGGAATGCATTGTGGTGCAAGATCTGTTCCTCAATGAAACGGCCGCCTTTGCACATGTATTTTTGCCGGGCACGTCATTCTTGGAGAAGGATGGCACCTTCACCAATGCTGAGCGCCGTATCAATCGTGTGCGTCCGGTTATGAAAGAAAAAACTGGCATTTCTGAATGGGAGATCATTGTTAAGTTTTCCCGCGCGATGGGCTACGAAATGGCTTACACCAATGCAGCTGAAATCATGGACGAAATCGCTTTGATGACACCTGCCTTTAACGGCGTATCCCATAAGCGGTTGGACACTGAAGGCTCATTGCAATGGCCGGTGAATGATAAGTTCCCGAACGGTGCACCGATTATGCATGTCGACGGGTTCGTGCGCGGCAAAGGACGCTTTATGATCACCGAATATGTGCCAACGGCTGAGCGCGTGACACGAATGTTCCCATTGATCCTGACAACAGGGCGAATTTTATCGCAGTATAATGTGGGACAACAAACCCGCCGCACGGAGAATT
>JBGTAU010000219.1:0-1823 GCA_041749675.1 Rhizobiaceae bacterium
GGCATTATGAAAAAAAGTCGTGCTCATGTCGCTTGACCCGATTTATTGCGGCGCGGGTCTAAAAGCGCCTCCATAACGGCCATACGCACCGCAACACCCATTTCGACCTGCTCCTGGATCACGCTTTGTGACCCGTCTGCCACATCGGATGCGATCTCAACGCCTCGATTCATCGGCCCTGGATGCATCACCAATGCATCAGGTTTCGCAAGTTTAAGCTTAGCGCTATCTAAGCCATGGTACTTAAAATATTCGCGAACTGACGGAACATAAGCACCAGACATCCGCTCGCGCTGCAAACGCAACATCATAACAACGTCGGCATTTTTGATGCCGTCAGCCATCGTGCGATGAACTTCTACACTCATCTGTTCAATGCCAGAGGGGGGCAGTGTAGAAGGCGCAACTACGCGTACCCGCGCACCCAAACTGTTCAGCAAAATAATATTAGATCTGGCCACACGCGAGTGCAAAACATCACCGCAAATGGCTACCGTTAAACCGGAAATATCACCTTTGGCACGACGAATGGTTAGCGCGTCGAGCAAAGCTTGCGTCGGATGCTCATGCGCGCCGTCACCTGCATTGACGACTGAACACGATACTTTTTGTGCCAATAGCGCCGCAGCACCAGCTGATCCGTGCCGGATAATAAGGATATCTGGATGCATGGCATTCAGTGTCATCGCTGTGTCAATCAGCGTCTCGCCCTTTTTAACCGACGAGTTGCCGACGGACATATTCATCACGTCAGCACCAAGGCGCTTACCAGCCAATTCAAACGAAGATTGCGTGCGTGTCGAAGCCTCAAAGAAAAGATTGATTTGAGTTCGGCCGCGCAACGATGCTTTCTTCTTTTCGAATTGCCTCGACAACGGCACAGCCGCGTCTGCGCGATCCAGCAACTGCTCAATATCAAGGCGCGATAGTCCCTTAATCCCCAGCAGGTGGCGATGCGCGAAAAGCGGAAAAGTGTCAATTTCTGTCATGGCAAGTTAGCGCTATAGGCTCCTTGGCGGGGCAGGGCAAGCGTGCATCGCTCGCCTTTATACTGCATCCCCAGATTTACAAAACTTGACTGATGGAGATTATACACAGGGGCGGCCGTTTTATTAACCTTAACAAATGGTTTACGTTGCCTCCAACATCTTAAGCAGCCATTGTGATGCCAACAAAAGGCATTGCAATGAAGCGCATATTCACACTGATCATATTAGGCCATTGGCTCTTGTTTTTCGCACTCCATTCGCTCGGTGCTTTAGCAGGTTCGCTTACGGTTGCCTCCATGTCCAGCTTATCAAAAGTCGTTGGCGTGTTTGGCGGCGAAGGCGCAATTACCGCTATGCCATTGATCTCAGCAGGAATGGGTACCGCATCACTTTTAGTGGCGACACTCTTTTTGTGGACGTTTTTGTCCGCTGTGTTCGACGCACACGCCGATACCAACGATGACGACATCGAAAATATCGCTTTTGGCGGCGCAGCGCTCGTTTTCACCATGTTGTCAGCGATGTCGATTGTCGATGCCGATCCGACGATGCTGCTCGCGTCCATCGGCTATTTTGCAGCGCTCGTTCTCTCTTGGCTCGCATGTAAGGTTGAATCAATGCAGTCTTTGTTGTCGGCCAGCCGCCACCTACAGTCTCCTGCGCAGGCGTTTGAAAGCAACAAAATTGCCCGCGCTATGGCGAGTTCTGCTGCTCATCAAAATTTATTGGCAAAAATTGCCGGTCGAGAAAGGTCATAACCATGCGGTATCTTCTTTTGTTCTGGGCGCTCCCGATGGGGTTCATCTGGGGATGGTATTTCATGTCACTCAATGA
>JBGTAU010000220.1:0-6987 GCA_041749675.1 Rhizobiaceae bacterium
CTTTTTCGGTAACCAAGGTGTCGGATCCGGTTTGCAAAGCTGGTTTCCACGGGCAGCAATCCCGTCATTTCATGGCGCGAACCATTGGAATCGACTAAACCCGTTCCCAAAACCATATAGCCACCGCACTCGCCATAGACCGCCGCCCCGCGATCACGCGCTGCAATCATGCCCGCTTTGAAGTTGGTGCTAGCCGCCAATTCTCCGGCATGCAGTTCAGGATAGCCACCGGGCAAATAAACTGCATCGCATTGGGCGTCAGGTGCCTCATTTGCAAGCGGCGAAAACAGCGAAATCTCAGCCCCCGCCTCGCGCCATCCTTTCAAAATATGTGGATAGGAAAACGCAAATGCTCTGTCTTTCGCAACAGCAATGCGTTGCCCAAGCGGCGGTATACATGCGACATCAGCCGGCAAAATCTCTCCGACACCGCCACTAAGATTGCGCAAGAGTGATATATCCAGTCGCCCCCGCATCACCACCGCAGCGGTCGAAACAAAGGCCTCCAAGCGAGCATGCTCGCTCGCCTGCACAAGTCCCAAGTGACGCTCTGGCAATTGCAACACATCAAGCGGCGCAATGACGCCTGCAATCGGAATATCCAAGGGTGCCAACGCATCGCGCAACAAACGTTCATGCCGCTCGGTTGAAACGCGATTAAGGATCAAGGCTGCAATGCGCACGTCGCTGCGATGGTCGCGAAATCCACGCACCAGCGCCGCAACAGAGTGAGACTGACGCGAACAATCAACAACCAGCACCACCGGCAGATCCAACATGGCCGCAAGATCCGCGCACGAACCACTGCCGTCTGCGGCCCCGTCAAACAAGCCCATCATGCCTTCGACAATAGCAGTTCCTGCACCAACACTTAGACGTCGCAAAAATTCGGGTCTCATGGCCCAAGGATCAAGATTAAAGCAATCATTGCGGGCTGCATGGCGATGAAACGCCGGATCAATATAGTCTGGTCCCGCCTTGTATGGACGCACGTCAACACCGTCGTCTACAAGCGCCCGCATGAGGCCTAATGTAATCACTGTTTTGCCCGAGCCGGAATGCGGCGCGGCAATCAAAAATCCGCCGCTCATCCAGCATCCCGTTCAAGCTTAGACCCTAGCGGATCTGGTTCGAGCCTCAACCCATTAAGTGCACCTAGCCAATCAAGCCCGCTACGCAACCGCACAACTTCGCCGACAACAACAATCGCCGGCGGCTCGATGCCCGCTGCCGCCGCATCATTCGCCGCCGAGCCAATCGTCGAGACACAAACGGTTTGATCTTTCGTCGCCGCATTGCACACAAATGCCAGCGCTTCGTCCGCTCGCCGCCCTGCCGCCAACAAACTCTGCGCGATCCCATCGATATGCTTCATCGCCATATACATCACGATCACGGGCGAGCCTTTGGCTACAGCATCCCAATCAATCGCGTCTGGAACAAGGCCATTCTGGTCATGCCCGGTCAAAAACGTCACCACTTGATTGGTATCACGGTGCGTCACCGGAATACCTGCATAGGCGAGGCCGCCGATGCCCGCAGTGATGCCCGGAATAATTCGAAACGGCACCCCGTGAGCCACAAGCGTCAGCGCCTCTTCACCGCCGCGCCCAAAAACAAATGGATCGCCGCCTTTCAGACGTAATACCCGTTTGCCCTCGCGTGCCAATTCCACCAGCCTCAATGAGATATCACGCTGCTTCGGGCTTGGTTTACCACCACGCTTGCCAGCAAATTCGCAAACTGCATGTTCACCAGCCAGCGCCAGACACCCTTCATCCACCAATGCGTCATAAACAATCACGTCGGCTTGCGTGAGCGCATGGGCGGCAAGCAAAGTGAGAAGTCCCGGATCGCCCGGCCCCGCCCCCGCCAGCCACACGCTGCCCGGTTCAAAATCTGGCATCATCGGCATTTTGCCATTCATATTTCAAAACCTTGGTACAAGACGTCTTCCCTAAACGTGTCTGCCCTGCCTATAACGGGTTCATGAGTGATGAACCAGATGCAGGATTGGAAAAACCAAGCGGCGCGTTGAAGCGTGGTTGGACCACTGGCGCCTGCGCGACTGCTGCCACCAAAGCCGCAACGACCGCGCTTTTGACTGGTCAATTTCCAGATCCAGTTTCGATTCTCTTGCCCAAAGGCCAAACGCCCGCCTTCCCCTTGGCGATGGAACGCCAAACTGCTGGCAGCGCAAGCGCAGGCATTATAAAAGACGCTGGTGATGATCCTGATGTTACTCATGGCGCTATGATAGTGTCTGAAGTCGCCTTTGGTAAGCCCGGTAGCGGCATTACCTTTGTTGCAGGCGAAGGCGTCGGCACTGTCACCAAAGCCGGTTTGCCCCTTGGCATTGGCGAGCCTGCTATCAATCCAGTTCCCAGAGCGATGATAACCGCAGTCGTTGACGAATTGTGTGCTGCCCACAACACACGCCCAGACATAGTCATCACCATTTCAATCCCCGGCGGCGAGGCCATCGCGCAGAAAACATGGAACCCGCGGTTGGGCATCGTTGGCGGCCTTTCTATTTTAGGCACCACCGGCATCGTCAACCCTTTCTCCTGCGCCGCATGGATTCATTCCATCCATCGCGGCATTGATGTCGCCCGCGCGGCAGGCCTCACCCGCATCGCAGGCTCAACCGGATCGACTTCTGAAACAACAGTGCAAAACCTGTATGATCTCCCAGAATCCGCACTCATCGACATGGGTGATTTCGCCGGCGGCATGCTGAAATACTTGCGCGCCAATCCCGTACCGAACGTTACCATCGCAGGTGGCTTCGCAAAAATCACCAAACTCGCCCAAGGCGCAATGGACCTCCACTCATCGCGTAGCCAAATCGACCTGCAATTTCTGTCAGATTTAGCGCTGATGAATGGTCTCAATCAGTACATGAAAGGCTACATTCTCAAAGCCAATACGGCACAAGAAGCCTTGGAATTCGCCAAGAGCCAAGGCATCAATCTTGCCCAACCTGTGGCAATGAAAGCCAAAGCGCAAGCCAGCGAAATTTTACGCAAAGCGCCGATCACGTTAGAGATTTTGATCACCGATCGCAAAGGCGAAATCATTGCTCGCGCCTGATCTGCCTGTACTTATTTTAGGCGGAACCAAAGAGGCAGCAGAATTGGCCGCCCAATTGGTCGCGCGCGGTATGAACGTCACGACTTCCTTGGCAGGGCGTACCCGTGAGCCCGCACCACTTCATGGCAAAGTCCGTATCGGCGGTTTTGGCGGCGTAAAGGGTTTGGGCCAGTATTTGATTGAAAATAAAATTGCCCTTCTCATCGATGTTACCCATCCTTTTGCAGTTCAAATGCCCAAAAACGCCCAACAAGCAGCCACAGCAGCAGGCGTGAAACTCATCACTTGGCAGCGCCCTGCATGGCAGCGCACGGCACAAGACAATTGGCAGTCCGTGCATTCAGTGGGCGAAGCAGTGCGGGCCGTTCCCACTGGCGCGCAGGTTCTCCTCGCATTGGGCAGCCAACACATCGCGCCTTTCGCAGAGCGGGCGGACGTGCATTTTCTTGTGCGCATGGTGGACAAGCCAACGTCCGCCATTGAGCTTCCAAACCATCACATTATTTTGGGCAAACCCGGCTCTGTCGAGCAGGAATTTGCTTTGCTCAAAGCCCATAAAATCACTCACATTGTTTGTCGCAATTCCGGTGGACAGGCAGCGTATTCAAAGATCGCCGCCGCACGTTTACTAAGCCTTCCAGTGATCATCATTGAGCAAGCGCCAACACGTTCGGCGTCACGCACATTTGAAGCATTTTTAGAGGAAATTTTCCAATTGTTGCATTAACACAGTATGAGATTGCTTAAACTCATCGCTGTTACACCCTAGTGTGAAGAAATATTCCAACGTTAGGAAATTTGCTATGAGCTACACCGAGCAGGCCATCGATATTCAAGCCATCAAAGCGGTGATCGAACGCCAGTTTGCTAGCGTGAGTTGGAATTCCTTTAAGCAACCCAATTGGGAGGGCTTCAACGCCGTTTTCCACCCAAACGCGACGCTTTTTTCAGCTGATCAGCTCGACCAGGCGCAAACACCGCAAGATTTTACGACGCGTCTTCAAAGCCAATCGAAAACAACGCGTAGAACTTTTCAAGAAACAGCCCTTAAAATCGACGTAAAGGTCTCAGGCAATATTGCCTCGGCAGTCGTTGATTGTGAAAATATTGCCAATGGCCTTGATATTCACCGCACCATAGAAATGCTGTTGCTCGTTAAGAACGCCACCGGTTGGCAAATTGTTTCGCAAGCATGGGATGTCGCACGACCAGTTGAACCGGTGCAGGATGCGTGGTCTATCTAGAAGACCATCAATTCACTGTGCAGGAATAAATAATGATTCTCATCGGCCAATATGACTCGTCCTTTGTCCGCCGCTGCGGCATCGCCATGAGCATCTACAATCTCAAATTCCGCCACGAACCATGGTCCACATTCAGCGACGCCGATAAGATCCGCGAGTTCAATCCGCTCACCCGTGTGCCTACATTGGTCCTTGAAAACGGTGATGTGCTCAACGATAGCTATTCCATCATCGATTATATTGATAGCGTCGCCCCGCACGGTAAACTGCTCATGCCAAAGCTCCAACCCGAACGCCATCAGGTCATGGCCATCATGTCGCTCGCCACTGGCCTTGCAGATAAAGTCGTCGGGCTGTTTTATGAATTACACCTGCACGAAAAACCGTCTGAACTTTGGGTCGCCCGCTGCCACGCGCAATTAGATGCAACGTTAAAACAACTCGAAAAACTATGCGCCAAGCGTGACAAAGATGATGAGTATTGGTTCGGTGATCGCATCACCCACGCCGATATCGCCGTCGCCTGCACACTGCGCCATCTCGCCGATTCACACCACAAAATAGATGCCGCTGCCAAAATCCCGGCGCTGCGTGCGCATTGCGAGAAAATGGAAGCTCTGACGGTCTTCAAAGAAATTTTCCAGGCCTTTATCCCACCCGCGTGAACGCGACCGTGTCGAAACTCTTGTTCACAAGCGGCAAGTCAGTAGAGCGTCAGGAGTGTCCGAGAGCTTACTTTACACAGCTTTCAAGTTTGAACACTGTGCCTTTGTAACACTGTTAGATTGGACTTGAAGCGATGGCGATTGCAACAAAACTGAATCCCACATTGATCGATTTCATACGTGCGCAGCACCTCTTTTTCGTTGGCACAGCGGCCCCAGATGGCCGCGTTAACATTTCTCCCAAAGGCCTCGATTCTTTACGCATATTGAGTGACACCAAAATCATTTGGCTCAATCTATCTGGAAGTGGCAACGAAACAGCAGCGCACGTGCGCGAGCTACCCCGTATGACACTTATGTTTTGCGCTACTGAAGGTGAAGCCAGAATATTGCGAGTATATGGCAAAGCCAAAACCACCCATCCGGAAAATGCCGAATGGGCACAGCTTAGCGCCTTATTTCCCCCAATGGCGGGCTCACGCCAAATATTCGAACTCGAAATTGACCTCGTGCAATCTTCATGTGGCACTGGCGTTCCAGTCATGAATTTCGTTTCAGAACGAGGCCCCACGGAACTACTCCCTTTTTATGAGGATATGGGGGAAGACGGAGTAAAGGCCTATTGGAAGCGTAAAAACACTTTGAGTATTGACGGTAAAATAACAGGCATTTCTTGATAGGAAAAACAAGCATGTCACGCGCTACTGTGAATGCAATTTGCAAAACCTTCCCCGGAGCCGAAGTTTCCGACCCTTGGGGCGGCGGCCATGACGCATGGAAAGTCGGCGGCAAAATGTTTGCTTCCATGGGAGCAATCATGGAAGGCGTCTCGATCAAAACAGACAGCATCGAAACCGCAATAATGCTGATCGAAGCAGGCATCGGCAAAAAAGCCCCTTACTTCCACGCCTCGTGGATTAATATCCCGTGGGACATGAACGAGCCCGAACTTGCCGCACGTCTTGCTGCCTCGTATAATCTCATCCGCTCGAGTTTACCGAAGAAAGTGCAGGCGGAACTCGCGCCATTCACATAAGCTACTCAGCTTCATTCCGGTTCCGAGCATATTCATTATCGAGCACAAAATCTGGCAGCCAAATCTCGCGGCGTACCGTCCAACATTGATACGTTGGCGTGAGCTGATTTGGCTCATCCAGCGCACCAAGGTGCACCTCAATCTCATCACCGGTGCGCGCAAAAACCGACGAGCCGCAGTGCGGACAGAAATTGCGATCTTCATAATCTTTTGTTTCGCCCTTAATCTCCACAACGCTTTTGTCAAAAATTGCAGCCGCATAAAACAAAGCACCATGGTGTTTTCGGCAATCGAGGCAGTGGCAAATTCCGACCCTCTTCGGACGCCCTGACGCCACAAGCCGCACCCGACCGCATAGACAACCACCCGTGAACCGATCCGCCATTTGCTCCCTGCCACTCATTTAAAGTGAAAGATTATTGCGGCCGTGAATACTTGTCCATGTTATGGTTTTCGGGTGGCCAAGGCCCGCGAATCTACCTAAACCAAACCGATGATTTATTATCTCGCCGCGCTTGGTGCCGCCTTTTGCTGGGCCTTCTCCGCCATAATCTCCGCAAACCCGTCAACGGCGCTCGGCGCAATCACTTTTGTGCGCATTCGTATGAGCATGGTGTTTGTTATGCTGGCGCTTTTCCTCGCCATCACCGGTAATTGGCAATCACTGGAAACCACGCACATTACGCCAGCAATCATATCCGGCCTCGTCGGCATTCTGCTCGGCGACGCCGCACTCTTTGCCACCATGAACCGGTTAGGCCCGCGCCGCGCTGGCATCCTGTTCGCGTCCAACGCGGTCTTTTCGGTTATTCTTGGCTGGCTGTTTTTAGCTGAACGCCTGAATGGCATCACCCTTCTCGGCATCATCATCGCGCTCACCGGCGTCGCGCTCGCCATCCTTTTCGGCAAACGCAGCAGCGACACCCATAGCTGGGAAGCTGTCAAAGGT
>JBGTAU010000221.1:0-1628 GCA_041749675.1 Rhizobiaceae bacterium
TGCATTTTCTGGATGACTTCCAGCAGCACAATTGCACCATATGCCAGCAAGGATTGGCGATTGCGTGACACAGTTTCAATGCCGTCAATGTCATTGGCCTCGCCTTTGGCTACCTTCTTCAGAAATGTAACGGCCTCGGCATAGGGTATTTCATATTCATGCATCACATGCAGTGGATAATGCACTGCGCCCATGTGGAGCTTTCCAAGGTTGCGCCAAGTTCCGCCAACAGCGTAAAACACGCGGCCCTTGCCAGCAGTCAACAGGTTTGCTTTTGCCAAATGGGTTTTGGTTATTTTTTGCGCTTTGGTCAGCGAGCCGCCAGACATATCGGATAGGCGCAAACCACCCAATGGTAAGGTGATACCGTTGCCAATTTCATGATCTGTGACGTCTACCAACTCAAGGCTACCGCCGCCCAGATCACCGGCGATGCCGTTGGGCTTGTAAAAAGACGAGATTACACCAAGCGCAGAATAGTAAGCCTCTTCGCGGCCCGTGAGCACACGCACTGGAACCCCTAAAATCGCCTCTGCCTGTTCGATAAACAGCGACCCATTGCTCGCCTCGCGCGCAGCAGCAGTCGCCAAAACATGCATGGATACCGCGCCCGCCTGATGCGAGAGTGCGCGAAAGCGCTTCAATGCTGCCAATGTGCTTTCGATAGCTTTTGGGTTTAGTCGCCCACTATCTGCCAGTCCCTTACCCAATCCGCACAAGACTTTTTCATTAAACAACACCGTTGGTGCACGCACCAGGCCTTCATAAACCACAAGCCGAACGGAATTTGAGCCAATATCTACGACTGATACGGGTTGTCGACCTGTGAGACGACCTTGTGCTGTTTTTTTCATGCGAGGTGCATTTAGCCCTTTTGGTTTTTGTCTTGTCGCAGGCGAGTAAAATCACGTGGTGCAGATTTTTTCAATGACTGTCCGCGCCCTGATAGACTTGGGTTGGTCATAAAATATTCTTGCGCACTAAATGGCTCCTCGCCAGCAGCGCGTTCAACACGCCTCGACGTACCATCAGGCATGACCTCAAAACTCTGTTCATTGTCAAGAATATTAGCCAACATAATCTGCGAAAGCACCTGTTCATGCACAGTTGGATTGGTCAATGGCACAATCACTTCCACGCGGCGATCAAGATTGCGTGGCATCAAATCAGCTGAACCGACATAAACCAGCGCTTTTTCGGACGGCAATCCAGCGCCATTGCCAAAGCAATAGATACGGCTGTGCTCCAGAAAACGACCAATGATCGATTTCACGCGGATGTGCTCCGAAAGCCCCGGCACTTGCGGGCGCAGGCAGCAAATGCCCCGACATACGATGTCAATTTCCACGCCCGCTCCACTGGCCGCGTAGAGTGCGTCGATAATTTGCGGATCCACCAGCGAGTTCATCTTCAGCCAAATTTGTGCCGGACGACCAGCATTTGCATGCGCCACCTCTTCTTCGATGTGCTGCAAAATGCGTTTGCGCAAGGAGTTTGGCGACACGGCGATGCGCATCTCACCTGTTGGCTCTGCGTAGCCGGTGATAAAATTAAAAACTTGGGCGACGTCACGCGCGATCGCCGGATCATCGGTGAAGCATGAAAGATCGGTATAAATCTTAGCGGTA
>JBGTAU010000222.1:0-2568 GCA_041749675.1 Rhizobiaceae bacterium
TGGCTCGTCAAGGAGGGTGACAAGGTTTCTTCCGGCGACGTGATTGCCGAGATTGAAACCGACAAAGCCACGATGGAGGTCGAAGCTGTCGATGAAGGCGTGATCGCCAAACTGGTCGTTCCGGCAGGTGCGCAGGGCGTCAAGGTCAATTCAGTGATCGCGATTTTGGCAGGCGAGGGCGAAGATGTCTCCGCGGCTGCTTCTGCGCCTTCGGCGGCCCCCTCATCCGGCCCTGCGGGCCACCTTCTCCCCGAGGGGGAGAAGTTAAAGGAACCAGCGCCGGCTTTAACCTCGCCCCCACGGGGAGAGGTCGTCTCGCGCAGCGAGGCGGGAGAGGGGGCAGCCCGCACCTTCGCTTCCCCGCTCGCTCGACGCATCGCCAAGGACGCTGGCGTTGATGTCGCCAAAGTCACCGGATCCGGTCCCAAAGGCCGCGTCGTCAAATCTGATGTCGAGGCTGCCATATCTGGCGGCACAGGCAAGGCAACCACCGCCGCGCCCGCACCATCTGCCGCAGCGCCAACTGCTGCCCCCAAAGGCATGTCCGACGATCAAGTCCTCAAACTTTTCGCCGATGGCTCCTACGACCTCGTCGCCCACGATGGCATGCGCAAAACCATCGCTAAGCGCTTGCAAGAATCCAAACAAACCATCCCGCATTTCTACGTGTCTGTCGATTGTGAACTCGACGCACTCCTCGCGCTGCGCACCCAGCTCAATGCGGGTGCACCAGTGACCAAGACTGAAAAGGGCGATCTTCCAGCTTACAAGATTTCAGTCAACGACATGGTCATCAAAGCCATGGCGCTGTCCTTGAGCGATGTGCCGGACGCAAACGTCTCTTGGACAGACACCAACATGGTCAAGCATAAGCATGCCGATGTTGGCGTCGCTGTGTCGATCCCCGGTGGTCTCATCACGCCAATTATCCGCTCAGCAGAACTGAAAACCCTCTCCACCATTTCGCTCGAAATGAAGGATTTGGGCAGCCGCGCCAAGGCCCGCAAATTGAAACCAGAGGAATACCAAGGCGGCACAACGGCGATCTCCAACATGGGTATGATGGGCGTCAAAAACTTCGCCGCTGTCGTCAACCCGCCACATGCCACTATTCTTGCTGTCGGTGCGGGTGAGGAGCGCGTCGTTGTGAAGTCAGGCGAAATGAAAATCGCCAACGTCATGACCGTGACGCTCTCAACCGATCATCGCGCTGTTGATGGCGCTTTGGGTGCCGAGCTGCTCGGCGCGTTTAAGCGCTATATCGAAAACCCGCTCAGCATGTTGGTGTGAGTTAAATCCCGTTGACCGCCCCTGAGATCAACGAGAATAGAAAAAACATGATGATGGCAAAGCCAGTCGCGAATATTCGAAATGCCCGCATTGGCTTGCCAGCCATCAGTGAAGTAATTGAAAAGCCTATGATGCAGGCAACAAGTGCAAGCAATCCCGTACTCTGCCAAGCCGATAACCCAAGTGTTTCAGCCATCGCCTTTATCAATGTAAACGGATCGTTCGACAAAATGTACCCTCACTTTATATCTGGTTTGAAATTTAACGCAGTCCACGGCGTCGTTCAATGAAAACCATCCTCGCATTCGGTGATTCCCTCACATGGGGCTACGAGGCAGAAACAGCTAGACGCCACGCTTTCGAAGATCGCTGGCCGAATGCTCTCGCCGCGAAACTCGGGCCTAATTTTCGTGTAATCGCCGAAGGCCTCAATGGCCGCACCACCGTGCACGACGACAATCTGGTCGAGGAACTGCGCAACGGCGCGAAAGCATTACCAATGCTCTTGTCATCCCATCAGCCGCTCGATCTGCTTATCATCGCGCTTGGTACAAATGATTTGAAGCACCCCTGGTGGTCCCGTGCAACAGACGCCAAACGCGGTGTGCAGCGACTGGTAGAAATCACGCAGCGCTTTAACTATGGCGAGGGTATGCGCACCCCAAAAATACTTGTCATTGCACCGCCCGCCGTCATTCACACCAACAATGCTGACTTCGACAAGATGTTTTCGCACGGCATCAAAGAGAGCCAGAAGTTCGGCGATGAATACAAACTGCTCGAAAAGTCACACGGCATAACGGTGTTTGAAGCGGCAAAAATTGTCGAGGCCGACCCGCGCGATGGCATCCATCTTGACGCAGCAAATACCCGAAAATTAGGCGAATCCTTAGCACCTTTGGTGCGCGAACTATTGGCAGACTAATAACCGCGAAAGACAAACCCATGTCCAATTCATATGACGTCATCATCATCGGCTCTGGTCCCGGCGGCTATGTCACGGCCATTCGCTCCGCCCAGCTGGGCCTTAAAACTGCAATAGTCGAGCGCGAGCATTTGGGTGGCATTTGTCTCAACTGGGGCTGCATCCCCACCAAAGCGCTGTTGCGTTCCGCCGAAATCATGCACTACGGCGAACATCTCAAGGACTACGGCCTCAAACTCGAGGGCACTATCACAGCGGATATTTCTGCCGTCGTCGCCCGTTCACGCGGCGTTTCGGCCCGCCTCAATGGCGGCATCGGGTACTTGATGAAGAAGATCAAAGTCGATGTCATT
>JBGTAU010000223.1:0-2629 GCA_041749675.1 Rhizobiaceae bacterium
CTGAAGGACCACGCCGCAAATTCAATTGCTCTCCCGGTGCTAAACCGGCAACCACATAAAAGTCCGGCCCGCCATCGTCGGCAACGCCTGGATCGTCAACCACAACATCAGGCCTTGGCGCTCCAGATCCGCGTAAAAAACGCCCGTTTGCCCAGCCACGTTCTGTTGCTTTTCTTGGGTTTTGCAGTTCGCACCAGCGCGCCGTTTCGGTCGTGCGGCATCCCAGATTGCGCATGACTTTTCCGTTGGATAGCTTTGTAATAATGCCTTGTGTCACCGAAGGACCACGCCGCAAATTCAATTGCTCTCCCGGTGCTAAACCGGCGACAACGTAAAAATCCGGCCCGCCATCGTCAGGTATGCCAACATTGTCGTCTGGTAGCGGCTGTGGCTGACCACCGGTGATGGCAACACTGAGCTTGTAATCAGACTGGCCGCCACGGCGTGCTTCAGCGCGCACCAAATAAACACGGATGGTATACGTACCGGTTGCGCCCAAACGCGCGTCAACGCCAGCGGGATTGGCCACATCCTGCCCGACAAACAGAGCCTCTCCACTGGGTGCCAAAAGATTGAAGAAAGCAAAGCGGCTCGTGGGTGTAAAACGAATGGCGAGCGTCTGACCGCGCCGCGCATCAAACACATAGTCCACGGTTTCACGCCCGACGATGCGGTCTGAAACCGTGGTCTGCGATCTACCGGGCGCGAAGCGCAACCGCTCTTGAGGAATGCCCTGCCCATAGGCCATAACCGGCAGCGCTGTGAGAAGAAGAACGAAAAGTGCGATGATCTTTTTCATGACAGGCAAGTCCCAGCGATGGCGTGAAAATGTGTCATTGGCGGATCATACATAATCACGGCGATTTTGTGTTGAATTTTATCACCCCTCACGAGCCGCGGCAAATGTCTCTGCGCTTGCGCGTGCCCAAGCGCCCCGAAAACGCTCATCCATGGTCCCTTCAAGAAGTTCGCCTTGCCTCAATGGAGGATACAAATCCATGAAACTTTTCACTTCCGCCTCGCCGATACGCTTGTGGAAATGGAAGCGGCGGAACTCGCTGGGATGAGCTAGCCCCGCGCCGCCCACCACTTCGGCTAGCGCCATCAACGTTTTTTCGTGAAACTGCTTTACGCGCATCGCTTTGTCCGGAACATTCAGCGCTTTTTGGCGGTCCTTGTCTTGGGTCGCCACTCCCACAGGACACGTGTCGGTGTGGCAGGTTTGGCTTTGGATGCAGCCAACGGCAAACATAAATGCGCGCGCCATGTTTACCCAGTCCGCGCCCAGCGCCATCGTGCGGGCAATGTCAAAGGCGGAAATCATCATGCCCGACGCCCCGATCTTGATGCGGTCGCGCAAGTTTGCGCCCATCAACGAAAAGTGCACAAAAGTCAGCGCTTCTTGAAGCGGCATGCCCATATGGTCGATGAATTCCGACGGTGCAGCGCCGGTGCCGCCCTCTTTGCCGTCCACCACAATAAAGTCCGGTGTGATGCCGGTTTTGAGCATGGCCTTTACCAACGCCAGAAATTCGTGCCGCTGGCCGATGCAAAGCTTAAAACCGACCGGTTTGCCGCCTGATAGTTCCCGCAATTGTTTGATGAACGCCATCAGTTCCATTGGCGTTGAAAATGCCGGATGCGCCGCTGGCGATACACAATCCTTGCCCATGGGTATGCCGCGCATTTCAGCAATTTCCGGGGTGATTTTCGCCGCCGGCAACACCCCGCCATGGCCTGGCTTTGCGCCTTGGCTCAATTTAATTTCGATCATCTTGATCTGCGGGTCTGCCGCGCGTTCTTTGAACCGCTCTGGTGAAAACATGCCGTTGTTGTCGCGGCAGCCAAAATAGCCGGACCCGATTTCCCAGATGAGATCGCCGCCGTTTTGCCGGTGATAGGGCGAGGCACCGCCTTCGCCGGTGTCGTGGGCAAACCCGCCCATTTTCGCACCTTTGTTGAGCGCCAAAATCGCATTGGCCGACAGCGAACCGAAACTCATAGCTGAAATATTCAGGACTGACGCCTCGTAAGGCTGCTTGCAATCCGGCCCGCCGATTGTCGTGCGGAAATTATGATCGCTCACATGGGTCGGCACCAGCGAGTGCGACATCCATTCATAGCGCGGCTCATAGACATCAAACTCCGTGCCGAACGGGCGCTTATCCAGCTGCCCTTTAGCGCGCTGATAGGCAAGGCTGCGCTTATCGCGGGGGAAAGGCCTGCCATCCTTTTCGCCTTCAAAGAAATACTGGCGTATTTTCGGGCGCAGATCTTCCATGATAAACCGCATATGTCCGGAGATCGGATAATTGCGCAAAATGGAGCTCTTCTCCTGGCGCATATCACGAATTCCGAGCCAAGAGAGCCAGGCAAACAGCACAAACGGCAACACCAGCAAAGATACAGTTACCGGCGCTGCAAACATTTCAATGAGCGTCACCATCGCCATGATAACCGACACTGTCAGCGGCAAAAACCGCAAGTGAAACGCCAGTTTGAGATTTTCCAGTGTGAACCCACTCATCAAATGCCCCTCCGAAGAATTAACAGAGTGCATCACTAATTGCCCATGTTGACAAGTGTGCAACGTGTGCATTAGGGCGCAGAAAAAAACCGCGCCTTTTCA
>JBGTAU010000224.1:0-6144 GCA_041749675.1 Rhizobiaceae bacterium
CTCAATGACATGCACATGGGCTCTATTTATTTATCCAATGAATTCCATTCGCTGGTATTTCAGATTTACGGACAGATTTTGGGCATAGATCCAGCGGCCATTCCTGCGCTTTTGGCCCGTGCCTGCATTTTTGACACGTTCCTGATCTTCGGAATTTTAGCGTTTCGCCGCAGAGACAACATTCGCACGTGGTGGAATAATCGCAGCCAGCAAGGTGCCAAGGTTCAAGAAGACAATTTGCCCAATCTATCCAAAGCACCTTGAAGAATAAATGCCGCCGCAGCGGCATCGATGCGCTCGTCCCGCTTTGCGCGCGATACGTCCATCCCGATCAATACACGTTCTGCCGCCACAGTCGAAAGCCGCTCATCTTGATATACAAAGGGCAGGGTCGTTAATCGCGCGGCGTTTCTCACAAAAGCGCGTGTCGCTTGCGCACGCGGCCCTTCGGAGCCGTCCATATTGACTGGCAGTCCGATAACAAAACCTCCAACTTCATATTTCGAAACTGCACTCAACAACGCTTCCATATCTTTAGTAAATTTTGAGCGCAAAATTGTAGTTTTAGGCACGGCTAAAGACCAGCCAAGGTCAGAAACGGCAAATCCAATCGTTTTGGTTCCCAAATCCAGTCCGGCAATTGTTTTGCCGCGCGCAACTGCAGCCCTTAAGTTTTCAATCAGAATTTCATTGCTCACAAATTGGTCCAACTTAAATTTTGAATAAAGGCTTCTAAACACACTTACTTTTACGCCTGTAGCCACTTTAACGCGTTGCGAAAAGTCCATTACGTCGGTATATCCCGCACGAATTCCAAAGCCGGAGTATGTCATGTCAGTTGATCTTGCCACAGTCAAACGCGTAGCGCGCCTTGCCCGCATTGCTGTTAATGAAGAAGATGCCAACCGGATGACCGGCGAACTCAACGCAATTCTTGGTTTTGTACAACAGCTCGATGAAGTCGATGTGACTGGAGTTGAGCCATTGACTTCCGTGATCCCCATGGCATTGCGCCGCCGCGAAGATGCGATCACTGATGGCGCTAAAGCCGAAGACATTGTTGCCAATGCGCCCGGCAGCGAAGAAAACTTCTTCGTGGTGCCGAAAGTGATTGAGTAATTTAATCCCAATTTTTCGAAATGAAACATAAGTCGAAAAGAAACATAAGTAATGAGCGATTTAACCACACTGACCATTGCTGCAGCGCGTGATGCGCTCAAGAACCGATCGATCTCTGCCAGTGAACTCACTGAGGCTTATCTGTCAGCTATTGACGCGTACAACACTGAGTTCAATGTCTATGTGTCTGTGACTGCCGATAAAGCCCGTGCCATGGCAAAAGCTTCCGATGCGCGGTTGGCTGGTGGCAAAGGCGGTGCGTTAGAAGGCATTCCGCTCGGCATCAAAGATTTATACGCCACCGAAGGCGATCAAACCCAAGCCTGTTCGCACCTTCTCGATGGATTTAAGCCGCGCTATGAATCCACAGTGACAGCAAATCTTTGGGCAGACGGCGCGGTTCAATTGGGCAAATTGAATATGGATGAGTTTGCCATGGGCTCTTCCAATGAGTCGTCCTATTACGGCGTGGTAAAAAACCCTTGGCGCGTCGCAGGCTCTAATGCCAACTATGTTCCCGGTGGTTCATCAGGTGGTTCGGCGGCCGCTGTGTCTGCGTTTTTGTGCGCAGGCGCGACCGCAACGGATACCGGTGGGTCAATTCGCCAGCCTGCCGCATTTACCGGTACGGTTGGCATTAAGCCCACATATGGCCGTTGCTCGCGCTGGGGTATTGTGGCATTTGCCTCTTCACTTGACCAAGCAGGCCCAATTGCCCGCGATGTACGCGACGCAGCTATTATGCTCAAATCAATGGCATCGTTCGATTTGAAAGATTCCACTTCCGTGGATTTGCCAGTGCCATCGTATGAAGACGTCATGGGCCAATCTCTCAAAGGCATGAAAGTTGGCATTCCCAAAGAATATCGCGTGGAAGGCATGCCGGACGAGATTGAAAAACTTTGGCAGCAAGGCATTGCCTGGCTAAAGGACGCCGGCGCTGAAATCGTCGATATTTCATTGCCGCACACAAAATATGCATTGCCAGCCTATTACATCGTGGCCCCTGCGGAAGCGTCTTCAAATCTGGCCCGTTATGACGGTGTTCGTTACGGGCTTCGTGTGCCAGGAAAAGACATTGTCGAAATGTATGAGAATACCCGCGCCGAAGGTTTTGGCCGCGAAGTTAAACGGCGCATAATGATTGGCACATACGTGCTATCAGCTGGATATTACGACGCCTATTATTTGCGGGCGCAAAAAGTGCGTTCTCTAATCAAACAAGATTTTGATCAAGCCTACGCTGCTGGTGTCGATGTTATTTTAACGCCTGCCACACCCTCTGCAGCATTCAAAATTGGTGATGAGAATTTGAACGCTGACCCTGTCCACATGTATCTCAATGACATTTTCACAGTAACCGTGAACATGGCCGGCTTGCCCGGAATGTCGGTACCAGCAGGCCTGTCCAGTGAAGGATTGCCGCTTGGCCTGCAACTAATCGGTCGCCCGTTTGAAGAGGAAACGCTTTTCAAGACTGCAGCCGTTATTGAAAAAGCAGCCGGTATCTTCACACCTAAAAAATGGTGGTAATTCAAAGGTTTGGCGGCGATTTTTATATCGCCGCCAATAGCTAATAGCGAATTATTCGCGGCCCATAAAATTGGTTTTACCCAACGCAACACCATTTTTTCGCGCTATCGCATAGGCCATCGAGGTGTGAAAATATAAGTTTGGAAATGCGTAATTGACCAAATATGTCTGAGCAGGGAGCGTTAACTCCGCGTTTGGGATCTTGATTGTGATAACGCGCTCTTCTTGACCATCGATATCCGCTGGCTTGAATGTTTTTACAAATGCCAGAGTTTTAGCCACACGATCTTGTAAATCGGCAATAGTTTTTTCATTGTCGTCAAATTTCGGATTTTCCTGCCCAGAAATGCGGGCCATCGTGCTTTTTGCGTGATCGCATGCGATCTGTACCTGCCGGGTCATCGGCAGCATATCGGATATCAGGCTGTCATTGAGAATAGACGCCACGTCCAAATTGTTGGCAGTCGCGTGCGCCTCTGTTTTGTTCAAAACGATTGAAAGTGTTCTTAGCATTTGGATAATTGACGGCGCACTAGCCGAATAGAGCGTAATAGTCATAAAACTGTCCTTTGATGATTTGTGTGCCAAAAGCACACCTGTACACATCGACTATCAAATGAATAATTACAAGGTCGGCACGAAGTCTTGGATGAGAACTTTTAATTCCGGTTCATCCACGCTCTCCGCGGCGTTGGAAATCGGCATCCAAAAGCGCGTTCGCTCGTTCATTTCTGGCCACGCCTTCAGTATTTCAATCGCCTCCATGGGGTAGACAGTTATGACACACTGTAAGGCAAACCCAGGACCCATAATTTTACTATACTCAAACTTACCAATGGGTGTGTCGGAAATAATTCCCCGAATGCCAGCCTCTTCAAAGGCTTCATTGGCTGCGGCTTCTGGATCTGTCAGCTTTTTTTCCGTCCAACCTTTTGGAATGACATAACGTCCAGTGTCACGGCTTGAGACAAGCAAAACTTGCAATATGCTTTTCTCAAACCTCCACACCAACGCTCCCACTTGATCGCGCGGCGACATTGCGTCGTCGGTATCTACCATGCCTGGTTCCACATCATAGGCGAATCTTAAACAGTATCGCTAATATTCGTTATACGGCTAACAAAGAAGTTATATATTGGCCATAACAATAAACGCGGAAATGCACGAATGTGTGACAATCAAATAAATGAATGGCGAGGCTATTGACCTAATAGTCTATATGACTTGGTCGAGGTGATTATTGGTAAGTGATAGGGGCATTGGCTTAGGAAATGCGAGCATTTTCAAACCTTTGAGACAAAGCAATCATCAAAAATACGCCCATCTTTGGCGCTTTTTCTTGCATGTTTTGCCATATTTAGATTGCCATTTCGCCAAAATTAATTGGTCCAGACCTTAGCCTTTATGACCCTCAGCGATTGGCGCTTGATAGGTAAAGCCTAAATCCCAAGGGAAATAAATCCACGTATCTTGGCTGACCTCTGTCACAAAAGTATCCACCAAAGGGCGACCCTTTGGCTTAGCATAAACAGTGGCAAAATGCGCCTTTGGCATCATCGCGCGCACAATAGCAGCTGTCTTACCGGTGTCAGTCAAGTCATCGATAATCAGCACACCATCACCGTCATTTTCTAACAATGCTGGCGTGATGTCCTTCAATACGTGAAGTTCGCCTTGCTCGCTGTATTCATGATAAGACGCGATACAAACGGTCTCAATCATGCGAATTCCAAGTTCGCGGCAAATAATTGCAGCAGGGACCAAGCCTCCGCGGGTGATGACCACCATGGATTCAAATTTTTTGTCCAATCCCGATAATCGCCAAGCAAGTGCGCGTGCATCGCGGTGAAATTGATCCCACGAGACGGGAAACGCTTTATCGGGCAGGGACATAGGCAAACTCCTAAACAATTGAGATTTGCATTTCGCCTTAGCGCTTATCTGGTCATGTTGGCAAGCTTTGCGATAACCAGTCAACCTGCCGGCGGTTGAAGCCGGTTAGCATCACTTTCAAGTTCTATAAGCATCGCGCGAATAGCCTCAGCGGCCGCTGCTATTTTATCATCATCGCGGGCCCGCACGACCAAGTCCACCATGTATCCGCCATCAACCATTTTAGGATAGGATCCGATCACCGTGTTGGGATGCGCCCTTTGAATTGTCCCCAGTCGTGCCCCGATCACACCTTCACCAAACGGACAGTGGATGGATAGCGACTTCAGCGTGATCCCAGTTTTGAGGGTCGGCAACACCTCATCCAACATCGCTTCAAATACCGACGGCACACCCGCCATCACGTAGACATTCCCGATTTTAAATCCTGGTGCGACAGAAACACGATTGGCAATATGCACCGCGCCTTGCGGCATCCTTGCCATTCTCTGGCGCGTCTCGTTGAATTCAACACCACGCGCAGCATAAGAGTCACCCAGAATTTTCATGGCGTTGGCGTCATGCTCACACGGAAGTTCGAACGCCATAGAAATCGCATCGGCGGTAATATCATCGTGTGTCGGGCCAATGCCGCCAGAGGTGAAAACATAGGTGTAGCGCGCCCGCAAAGCGTTTACCGCCGCCACAATTTCTGGCTCATCGTCTGAAACAATTCGAACTTCTTTCAAATCAATTCCAACAGCTGTCAGCATTGTCGCCAAATGGCCAATGTTTTTGTCTTTGGTGCGCCCCGAAAGCAGTTCATCGCCTATAGCCAACATCGCCGCCGTAATTGTGCCCGTCATTTTGTCTTTATCCCTTATGTGAGCATCGGTTATAGGGCGCAGACCACTGTGGATCAACGATTTGTCGTCAAACCAGCGGTATTTGAGCGAACTTTACTTGCAACATGCGGCGTCCTCCATTAGGCAGACAAAACATGCGGTCGTGGCGGAATTGGTAGACGCAAGGGACTTAAAATCCCTCGATCCTTGATCGTGCGGGTTCGATTCCCGCCGTCCGCACCAAATTTTAGGATAAAGTGTTTCCAAATGTTGGAAGCCGGCGATCGTTTCAGATAGCGTTCAGCCAAAATTAGGAAGAATTCGATGGCATTGCCAGAAAACATATCTCCAGCGCTTTTTCGCGCTTTGGAGGCAAAAGGCTACGCAGACTTAACACCGGTGCAAAGCGCAATGCTTGAGGATGGCGTCGGCAGCGCCGATCTTCTCGTATCCGCGCAAACAGGTTCCGGCAAAACAGTCGCCTTCGGTATGGCGATTGCAGACAATTTGCTCGAAGGCAAAGAAACCCTTGGCATGGCATTGCAGCCAAAAGCGCTCATCGTTGCGCCAACGCGCGAACTCGCGCTTCAAGTGCGCCGTGAACTGGAATGGCTTTATGCTGGCGCGGGCGCGAAACTCGCTTCGTGCGTTGGCGGCATGGAAATGCGCAAGGAAATACGTGCATTGCAACAGGGCGCACACATTGTTGTGGGTACACCGGGCCGATTGCGCGATCACATTTCGCGCGGATCGCTTGATCTTGAAGCCATCAAAG
>JBGTAU010000225.1:0-12025 GCA_041749675.1 Rhizobiaceae bacterium
CGCAAACCTCGCGAGATCAGAATGCAAAACCTGCCCAACACCTCCAACCTCTTCTACCAAACCCGCCTGCGCCGCCCGATGCTGGACCGCGCGGAAGGTATTTACCTCTGGGACAATACCGGCAAGCGCTATCTGGACGGTTCATCCGGCGCGATGGTTTCCAACATCGGCCACTCCAATCCCGCCGTGCTAGAAGCTATGCGTCGGCAGATGGAAAAGTCCGCGTTCGGCTATCGCTTGCACTTTGAAAACCAACCCGCCGAAACCTTCGCCACTGCTATTGCCAAACGCATGCCCAAAGGGCTGGACCGCATCTTCTTCGTCTCCGGCGGCTCCGAGGCGGTGGAAAGCGCAATCAAAATCGCGCGGCAATATAAGGTCGCACTAGGCGAGGCCTCGCGCTGGAAGGTCATTTCGCGTTTCCCCTCCTACCATGGCTCCACGCTCGGCGCGCTGGCCATCACCGGCATGAGCCAGATGAGCGCGCCCTATTCGCCCATGATGACCGAAATGCCGAAAATTCCAGCCCCCACCTGCTATCTCGACCGCGACACCCTCACCCACGACGAGCGCGGCTTGCGCTATGCCAACATGCTGCGTGAAGAGATTTTGCGGCAAGGTCCGGAAACCGTGCTAGCTTTTATCATGGAGCCCATCGGCGGCGCTTCTACTGGTGCGCTGGTTGCGCCGGACAGCTACTATCCACGCATCCGCGAAATCTGCGACGAGTTCAACGTTCTGCTCATCGCTGATGAGGTGATGACCGGCGCTGGCCGCACGGGAAAATATCTCGGCGTCGAACATTGGAACTTGCGGCCGGATATCATCGCACTCTCCAAAGGTTTTGGCGCTGGCTACATGCCGCTCGGCGCGATGGTCGCCTCCAACGAAATCGCCGAGGTGGTGATTGACGCGGGCGGCTTCATGCACGGTTTCACTTATGCCGGAAACCCGCTGGCCTGCGCAGCAGGCCTCGCAGTCTTAAGCGAAATCGACAGGCTGGACTTGGTCAGCGCCGCCAAAACCCAAGGTGCAACGTTGAAAGCCGAACTCGAAAAGCTAAAGCACCGCTATCCCTTCATCGGCGACGTGCGCGGCAAAGGCTTGTTGCTCGCCTTCGAGCTTGTTTCAAACCGCGAAACGTTGGAGCCTCTACCTGTCGCGCTCAATGCTCATTTGCGCCTCGTGGATCTGGCCTACGAGCGCGGCCTCATCATTTATTCGCGCCGAACCCGTGGCGGACGGCTCGGCGATCACTTCATGGTCTGCCCACCGCTAATTACGACCGACGCGCAGATCGGCGAGATCATCGACATGCTAAAATCCAGCCTCGATGCCTTTGCCGGTGAGTCCAACTTGCCGGTTTCAGGAGCATAAATTGGCCAATCCCGTCATCATCACCTGCGCCATCACAGGCTCCATTCACACCCCCACAATGAGCCCGTACTTGCCCATCACGCCGGACCAAATTGTGGAAGAAGCCATCGCTGCAGCAGAGGCTGGCGCGGCAATCATTCATCTCCACGCGCGTGATCCGGAAACCGGATTTCCCTCCGCCGACCCTGCTCTTTTTATGGACTTTCTGCCCCGCATAAAAGCTCGCACGAACGCCGTGCTGAACATCTCCACAGGTGGCTCATCGCGCATGACGCTGGACCAGCGCTTGGCCCCTGCAAAAACTGCGAAGCCTGAAATGTGTTCGCTCAATATGGGCTCTATGAACTTCGGCCTCTTCCACATGCAAGAGCGTTACAGCAATTGGAAACACGAGTGGGAGCCGGGCTTTCTAGAAACCACCAAGGACATTATTTTCAAGAATACTTTCAGTGACATAGAAGGCATTTTGGAATCAATTGGTGAGCAAGACGGCGTACGCTTTGAGCTGGAAGTCTATGATGTTGGCCACCTACAAACGCTGAGCTATTATCTCAAAAAAGGTCTCATCAAACGACCTGTTTTCTTGCAATTTGTCATGGGCGTTTTGGGCGGCATCGATGCCTCGCCAGAAAGCCTAATGCACTTGAAATCCACCGCCGACCGCCTTATTGTCGATTATCATTTCTCTGTGCTGGCCGCTGGCGGCAAGCAGTTTCCCCTTGGCACAATGGGCGTCATTCTCGGCGGCAATGTGCGAGTGGGATTGGAAGATAACCTGACTATTTCGCGGGGTGACCTGGCCAAGAGTAATGCTGACCAAGTGAAGAAAATCCGGCGGATTATTGAGGAGTTGGGACATACGGTGGCGACACCGGATGAAGCAAGAGAGCGGCTGGGATTGAAGGGGATAGATAATGTTGATTATTAGGCACTCGCCACGCCCCCCTCTTTTCTATCGGACATCTCCCCCACGAGGTGCGAGATCGGCGCACCACCGTTCGCTGACAAACAACAAATGTGGATATTATCGATCTCCCCACTTGTGGGGGAGATGCCAACAGGCAGAGGGGGGCGCCTTGCTCCCTACTATCCGCGAGGGTGCGACAACATGAAAGTCATCTTCGACCCCTCCCAAAAACGCCACTACCCCAAAATGTTCCTTTCGTCCGGCGCACCGCAGCCCAATCCGGAAGTACCAGAACGCGCAGATATTCTGCTCGCCGCCGCAAAAGCCGCTGGCCTCAAGCAAGAAACACCGCACGACTACGGCATCGCCCCTGCCGCCACTATTCACACGCCGGAATATCTTACCTTCCTACAAACCATTTTTGAGCGCTGGCAGCGCATCGACGGCGCATCGCCGGAAGTCATCCCGAACATCCACCCGAACGGCCGCGGCTTGGCATATCCCGCTTCTGCCGTCGGTCACGCTGGTTACCACATGGCCGATACTTCCTGCCCTATAAACGCCGATACTTGGGGATCGGCGTTGCGCTCGAGCCATTCGGCGGCACACGCCGCTGATTTGGTAACGCAAGGCGAGGCGTCGGCTTATGCGCTTTGCCGACCGCCAGGGCACCATGCATTTCAAGATATGGCGGGCGGTTTTTGCTATCTCAACAACAGCGCGATCGCAGCTGCGACGCTGCTCAAGCACGGCTCGCGCGTGGCTATACTGGATGTCGACTTGCACCATGGCAATGGCACTCAAGGTATATTCTATGCCCGTGATGATGTGCTCACGGTTTCCATTCATGCAGACCCAATTCGATTTTATCCTTTTTTTTGGGGCCATGCGAATGAGCGCGGCGAAGGGCGCGGGCTGGGCTATAATCTAAATTTACCGCTGCCACGAAAAACCGCCGACGAAGGATTCTTAAACGCGCTCGACACAAGTTTGCAACGCATCTCAGATTTTGCAGCAGATGCAGTGGTGATAGCGCTGGGTCTTGACGCTCACGAGAGCGATCCGTTTGGCGGATTGTCTGTCACGACTCGAGGATTTTCAGCCATTGGCGCACGCATCGGCGCGTTGAAATTGCCTACCGTGCTCGTCCAAGAAGGCGGCTACCTCAACGAAGCGCTGGGCGCTAATCTTTCCAGCTTTCTGACCGGCTTCAACAAGGCGCATCAATCATGATTACCATACGCCGTGTCGAACAGCGCGATTTTCCGCGTGTTGTCGAGATGACCTGTGATTTGGCGGCACATGTGGGCGCAGGGTTTATTCCGAAAATTAGCGTGAATGCATTGGAACGCGAAGGACCATTTGGCAAAGATAGACTACGCATCTTCGTTGCGGAACAAAATGATGAAATCGTCGGGTTTTGCTTGTATTCGTTTGTCTTCTCAGGTTGGCGCGGCAGTTGCGGCCTGTTTGTTGAAGATTTATACATCGAACCGCAAGCACGTGGCGCAGGCTTAGGCAAGCGCTTGCTCAGTGCAGCAGCACAATATGAAAAAGACAACGACATTGCCTACATGAAACTCGAAGCCAGTCTCGATAATGAAACAGCCGTTCAATTTTATCGCAAAAACGGGTTTCATAACTTCGAAGGCGAGGTCATTATGGTTTTAGAAACGCCTGAATTTATCAAATTGAGCGAGCAATCCTAGCCGTAATGCTTTACATCCATGCCAGCCAAGGCCGAAATATTGGACAGGCCGCGCACAGTAGTCGATGGCGTTACAATATGGGCTTTATTGCCCATGCCCATCAAGATAGGACCAACTTCAATACCATTCGCCAATGATTTCAAAGCGTTGCGAACAGCACTCGCTGTTTCAGAGGCGGCAAACACCACCACATTGGCCGCGCCAACGAGACGAGAGTTCGGGAAAATACGCTCACGCAATTCGGGATCCAAGGCACTATCAAGCTGCATTTCACCTTCGAACGTAAAATCGCAATTTCGCCCTTCCAAAAGTGCAATAGCCTCGCGCATACGGATTGCTGATGGTGAATGCATATTACCAAATTGCGAGGATGAACACAGTGCAATTTTCGGCACAACACCAAATCGGCGCACATGGCGGGCTGTTGCCACCACAATATCGGCGATCTGCGCAGGCGTTGGTTCGGGATAAATTTGCGTATCAGCAATAAAAATCGGTCCGCGATCTAGGATCACCAGCGACAATGCTCCTTGCGGTTTCAATTCTTTGGTACCCAATATTTGTTCAATATAGTTGAGATGCCAAAGGTACTGGCCAAAAGTGCCGCAGATCATACTGTCCGCTTCGCCGCGCTGCACCATGATGGCAGCAATTGCCGTCGTGTTCGTACGCACCACAGCGCGCGCGATATCAGGCGTTACACCACGACGCTCCAGCAAACGGTGATAGGTTTCCCAATAATCACGATAGCGCGGATCATTTTCCGGATTGACGATGCTAAATTGCGCCAACGAGCTTTCGGGAATGCCATGACGTTCACAACGCGACTTTATAACATCAGGGCGGCCAATCAAAATCGGGCGATCATTGGTTTCTTCGAGCATTGCCAATGCCGCGCGGATCACGCGATCATCTTCTCCTTCAGCAAATGCGATCTTACGTCCAGACGTACGCGCAGCCTCAAAGACTGGCCGCATAATCATGGTCGAGCGGAACACCGAAGCATTAAGACGATCTCTATAAGCATCTAAGTCAGCGATAGGTCGCGTGGCAACACCACTCTCCATCGCTGCTTTAGCTACCGCTCCGGCCACAATGGCCAACAGGCGCGGATCAAATGGCTTTGGAATGAGATAACTTGCACCAAACTTTAAGCCCTCGTTGCCATAAACCGCAGCCGTTTCTGCTGCCGTGGTTTTTCGCGCCAATTGCGCAATACCCTCAACGCAAGCAATCTCCATCGCATCATTGATTTCGCTGGCTCCGACGTCGAGAGCGCCGCGAAAAATGAACGGGAAGCACAGCACATTATTGACTTGGTTAGGGTAATCAGACCGCCCTGTCGCCATAATCGCATCCGGCACCAGCGCGTGCACCGCTTCTGGTGAAATCTCTGGCGTTGGATTGGCAAGCGCCAAAATGATCGGCTGCGCGGCCATCGTCTTAATCCACTCGGCCTTAATGATGTTCGGACCAGAAAGCCCCAAAAATAGGTCTGCTCCAACAAACGCTTGTTCAAGTGTAAGCCCATCATTGACGCGTGCAAATTCCGCCTTTTCAGGGTTCATTTCCTCGGCTCGTCCTTCGTAAACAAGACCAAGCCGATCAAACAACACCACATTTTGGCGCTGAACACCCAACTTCAGCAACATGTTCAAGCAAGCGATGCCGGCCGCTCCGCCGCCAGTTGACACGACTTTAATGTCAGCAAACTTACGCCCCGTGATAAACAGCGCATTGGTCGCTGCTGCCGAAACCACGATTGCAGTGCCATGCTGATCATCATGAAAAACCGGAATGCCCATACGCTCACGGCAAATCCGCTCGACGATAAAGCACTCTGGTGCTTTGATATCTTCAAGATTGATCGCGCCAAACGTTGGCTCCAGCGCAATCACATGCTCTGCCAATTTGTAAGGATCACTCTCATTGAGTTCGATATCGAAGCAATCAATGTTGGCAAACTTTTTGAACAGAACGGCCTTGCCTTCCATTACCGGCTTGCAGGCCAGCGGGCCAATATCGCCAAGGCCAAGCGTCGCGCTGCCGTTGGAGACAACGGCTACCAGATTGCCACGCGCAGTATAGCGTGCTGCATCCAGCGGATTGGCTTTGATGGCCAAGCTGGCTTCCGCAACGCCCGGCGAATAGGCGCGCGCCAAGTCTTGTGGGTTTGCCAGCGGCTTTGTCGGCCGGATTTCAAGTTTACCGGGGCGCGGAAACTCATGATAATCGAGCGCCGCTTGCCGCGTGAGTTCGTCTGTTTTGGTGCTCATTTCAAAGTTCTCTTTTCACGACCCAGACACGACCGCCTGATACCAATCTACAATCAATTGTCGCTCATGTGGCTCAATTGCGGTTACATTGGCTGGCGGCATGGCATGCGTTAGTCCAGCCTGCAAATAAATTTCACGGGCATAGCGAGCAATCGCAATATCGCTATCGAGCAACACATGCTTTGGCGCGACCACAATGCCTTCCCAAACGGGTTCCACAGCATGGCACATAGAACACCGCCCCGCGACCGTGTCTCGCACTTCGGCAAATCCAGCGGCTTCAACAAAGCGCTGCTCCGTGGCTGTCATGCCGCTCGCCTGCGCTGCCATTCCTGGCATTTTAGGGTTGGTCGACAACCAAATGATCGCAATGAACAAAAGCGCGGTGGCCAACCAAGTCCATGTTGGATTGCCTTTGCGCGCGTGCTTGGAGTTGAAATAATGGCGGATCGTCACGCCCATCAAAAACACCAACGCCGCAATCAGCCAGCTATATTGCGTAGCAAATGCCAACGGATTGTGATTTGACAACATGAGGAATATGACCGGCAGCGTCAGATAGTTGTTGTGGAGTGAACGCTGTTTGGCTTGCGCGCCGAGTGCTGGATCAGGCGTCTGCCCTGCCACCAGCGAAGCGACCACTTTCTTTTGGTTCGGAATAATGATCATCGCAACATTGGCAGACATTATGGTGGCGGTAAAAGCGCCTAGATGCAGGAACGCAGCGCGTCCGGTGAACAGTTGCGTATAGCCCCAAGCCATTGCAACGAGGACAAAATACAGCAACACCATCAGCAAATTTGTATTTTTGCCAATCGTTGATTTGCAGAGCAAATCATAGATGACCCAGCCCAACACAATGGACGCCAAAGAAATACCAACGGCGACAGGCACGCTGACATCAAGCACTTGACGGTCGATTAAGTACAGCTCCGCCCCGCCATAATAAACGAGGCAAAGCAGCGCAAAACCAGAAAGCCAAGTGGCATAAGATTCCCACTTAAACCATGTCAAATGTTCAGGCATTTGTGCCGGTGCAACGAGATATTTATTGATGTGATAAAAGCCGCCACCATGCACTTGCCATTCTTCGCCATAGGCAAGCGGCGGCAGGTTCACACCCTTACGCAAGCCCAAGTCCAGCGCAATGAAATAGAAAGATGACCCAATCCAAGCGATAGCCGTGATCACGTGCACCCAACGCACTGCAAAGGCTGCCCACTCCCAAAACACCGCTAAATCATACATACCCGAGTCTCCCTTGGTGCAAACACTATAGAGGCAATGGCAAGCATTCAACCAATCTCGGCATAGTTTCACTTGCGAAATTGCAGATTTCTACAAGGAAAATTGAAGACATCTGCCTATTTTGTTGGCATTTCTTGCGCAACCTGCCGATAACAGACTAGAGTCAATTGAACAAAGCGAACTGGGAATTTGAAATTGTCGAACCGTTACGCACGCAATATGCAGGGATATGGGCAAACACCGCCAAACGCCGTCTGGCCTAATGGCGCCAAAATAGCGATCCAATTGGTGCTGAATTACGAAGAAGGCGGCGAAAATTGCGTGCTGCATGGCGACGCCGCTTCCGAGGCATTTCTTTCTGAAATCGTTGGCGCAGCCCAGTGGCCGGGCCAACGCCATTGGAATATGGAATCCATCTATGAATACGGCGCACGGGCCGGCTTTTGGCGTCTACACCGCTTGTTCACAGATTTGAAAGTGCCCATTACCGTCTACGGCGTCGCCACCGCGCTCGCCCGCAGTCCAGCACAAGTGAAGGCCATGCAAGAGGCCAACTGGGAAATCGCCAGCCATGGTCTCAAATGGGTTGAGCACAAGGACATGAGCGAACAAGACGAACGCGCCAGCATTGCAGAAGCCGTTCGCCCGCATACGGAAGTCGTCGGCACGCGCCCGCGCGGCTGGTATACTGGTCGCTGTTCAGTCAACACCGTGCGCCTCGTGACGGAAGAAGGTGGGTTTGACTGGATTTCTGACACTTACGACGATGACCTACCGTATTGGATCGAGCACAACGCACGTAACCAATTGATCATTCCATACACATTGGACGCTAACGACATGCGCTTTGCAACACCGCAAGGCTTCAACACCGGCGAGCACTTTTTTCAGTATCTCAAAGACAGCTTTGATACGCTTTATGCCGAAGGCAATGACAGCGCGGCGAAAATGATGAGCGTCGGCTTGCATTGTCGATTGATCGGCAGACCCGGCCGCGCGGCAGGCTTGAAAAAGTTCATTGAATACGCGCAAGCCCATGACAATGTGTGGTTCGCCAAACGCGAAGAGATTGCCCAGCACTGGGCGAGTAATCATCCACATGTGCGCAAGGATAAGCCGACACAATTTTCCAAAGCGAAATTTGTCGAACGGTTCGGTGGCATCTTCGAACATTCGCCATGGATCGCAGAACGCGCGTATGAATTGGAACTCGGGCCTGCCCACGACAACGCCACAGGCATACACAATGCACTGTGCCGTATGTTCCGCTCCGCCTCGCACGACGAGCGCCTAGGCGTCTTAAACGCCCATCCCGATCTGGCCGGTAAACTTGCCGCCGCCAAACGGTTGACGCCTGAATCCACATCGGAGCAATCTGGCGCGGGCCTTGATGCGCTGACTGACGACGAGCGCACAACATTCCAAACGCTCAACGCTCAATACGTTGCACGGCACGGATTTCCATTCATCATCGCTGTGCGTGACAACACCAAGCAAACCATACTGCGCGCGTTTGAAAAGCGCATTGCCAACGATAGCGTAACTGAATTTGTCGAGGCCTGCAAACAGGTCGAGCGCATCGCAGAATTGCGCCTAAAGGATATGTTGAAATGACAAAGAACACCTATTTCGCACCGCACGGCGGTCTGCCCAAACAGACCGACCTCATGACCGGCCGCGCCATGTTTACCGACGCATTCGCGGTCATTCCTAAAGGTGTGATGCGCGACATCGTTACGAGCTATTTTCCGTTTTGGGACAAAACCCGCGCATGGGTTATCGCCCGCCCGCTGTCTGGCTTTGCAGAAACGTTCTCGCACTACATTATGGAAGTCGCGCCCAGCGGCGGCTCGACAAAGCCCGAGCCGGACAGCAAAGCCGAAGGCGTTTTGTTTGTCGTCGAAGGTGCTTTATCACTCACCATTGATGGCAAAAACCACATGATGCAAGAAGGCGGCTACGCATTCCTCGCGCCTTCCGCCAAATGGACCGCTGCCAACACCTCCGACAAAAACGTCACGTTTCACTGGATACGCAAATCCTATGAAGCGGTTGAGGGACTTGACCATCCACAATCATTTGTCACCAGCGAGAATGACGTTGCGCCCAACGTTATGCCCGACACCAACGGCGTTTGGGGCACCACACGCTTTGTCGATCCAGCAGATTTGCGCCACGATATGCACGTGACCATCGTCAATTTCGAACCGGGCGGCGTCATCCCATTTGAAGAAACTCATGTGATGGAGCACGGCCTGTATGTGCTCGAAGGCAAGGCCGTCTACAAACTAAACCGCGAATGGGTCGAGGTCGAAGCCGGAGACTATATGTGGCTTCGCGCCTTCTGCCCGCAAGCCTGCTACGCCGCCGGTCCCGGACGTTTCCGCTATTTACTGTATAAGGATGTAAACCGGCATATGAAATTGTCGATCAACAAAGGCTAACGGTGATCTTGAATTATGAGGGGCGTCACGAAATGATGCTCCTCCAAATTCATGCCATCGCCGCCGCGATCCACCACCAGAAAATCCGCCGTGACCTCCAGCGGCGTCAGTACTGCGTGCCAGACATTGCGGCCAATATTCACGCCTTGATCAGGCGCTGCAACAAAGGCTTGCGGCACGCCGGGCTGGCCATTGTCATCGCCGCAAACAATCACGACCCAAGGCTTGCCGGATAGCGGATAAAACGCTTGGCTACCCAAGGGATGTCGTTCGACCATCGTGAGTGTCAGAGGAAAGGCAAATGGTTTTGCGGTAAATATACTAATCAAAGTCCGTGCATTTTCGCCTGTCGTTTCAACGTTTGCTAGATCATGAAACCGCGTGCAGTTACCGCTGTTGATCAAGTAACTATGCGCACCGTCTTTCTGCAGCACTTGTCCAAAGGGCGTGAAGGCTTCAACTGTCAACGGCCTCGTTGTGATGACACTCATCAAAATGTAAACCCACGCGGAATGATTTTATGCTCATAAGCCTCGCGTTCCAACTCTTCGCGAAAGTTTGGATGCGCAATGGAGATCAGCGCGTTGGCTCGTTCCGGTACTGATTTGCCTTTGAGGTTCACCATGCCATATTCGGTGACAACATACATGACATCCGAGCGCGGCGTCGTCACCACATTGCCCTTTGTCAAATCCAGCACAATGCGGCTGCGCGGCTCTCCGCGTTTGTCGTATGTTGACGACAGGCAGATGAACGACTTACCGCCTTTGGAGGCATAAGCGCCGCGCACGAATTGCAACTGTCCGCCCGTGCCGCTGATGTGCCGCTTGCCATCAGACTCAGATGCCGCCTGCCCTTGCAAATCCATCTGCGTGGTATTGTTGATCGACACAACGCGTTCGTTTTGCATGATATTTTGCGGCAAATTCGTATAATCGACCGGGTAGCACCCCATGTCAGAATTGCGATGAATGGTATCGTACAAGCGCTTTGAACCAAGCGCGAAACTGTAGCCAATTTTGCCCGGATTGAGCTGCTTACGCGACCCATTGATGCGGCCAGCCAAATAAAGATCTATCAACCCGTCAGTCAGCATTTCTGTATGAATGCCAAGATCGCCCGCGCTGCTGTCTAACAGCTGTGAGCAAACCGCATTTGGCATTCCACCAATGCCAATTTGCAAACAAGACCCATCCTCAATTTCATTGGCAATGAGGCGAGCCACCGCGCGGTCGACATCCGTTGCCGCAGGGTTGGGAAGCTCGGGCGCAGGTAGGTTATCACCTTCGATGATATAATCGACTTCGCTGACATGAACGCCGGTCTCAGTACCAAAGCAATAGGGATTGCCGTCGCTGACCTCGACGATCACCAGCTTGGCCCGTTCGATAACGGCGCGATGCCAGAGGTTTGCCGCGCTGAAATTGAAAAATCCGTGCTCATCCATCCGACAAGTTTTGAGAATAACAATGTCTACTGGCGCAATAAAACGGCGATAATAGTCCGGTATCTCACCAAGATTGACCGGCAAATAACCCGCCTGCCCTGCATCGCTTTTCTTTCGGTCATAGCCCGAATAATGCAGGCTCAAAGCATAAAATGTTTCCGCGTTCGGATCCGCCTCCAAAATCGCACGCGGGCGTACGGTCAAACAATTGCGAACTTTAATGTCACTCAGTTCAGATTTACGCGCCGCCAACGCGCGGTCAAAAACATCAGGTTGCGTAATACTTGCACCATAATCAATCCACATGCCCGATTTTACCATCTGCGCGGCAGCTTCAGCCGAAATGGTCTTTGCCGTCGATTTCGCAACACGCATATTTGTGGGCATCGTCATGGAATATCTCTCGCGATTCAATTGACCTATTTTCGAGATTAACGGTCAAATGTCCATAGCGCCAAAAGTTCTAGTGCCATGACAAGCCCAGAACACAAATAATCGACATCATTGAAAAGTATGGTGGGTGCGACAGGGATCGAACCTGTGACCCGCTGATTAAGAGTCAGCTGCTCTACCAACTGAGCTACGCACCCACACTGCCGTGCTTTTTAAAGCCGGAC
>JBGTAU010000226.1:0-3643 GCA_041749675.1 Rhizobiaceae bacterium
CGGGGCGGTTGGATGTGCCAATATCGATAGGCACGCCTACGAAACAAACGTCGAGATCTTTCGCGCTGGCCTGTGTCGGCAACCGCATCATGGTGGCGGGACCGGAAAAGCGGGCCAGCTCATTGCCGCCGAGTGGTTGATTGAATGTGGTCATGTTGTTCTCGCTTAGAATTTCAAGTTTTCGGCAGGTTAGCCAAAATCCGCGATAAGTCACGCCTTCCATCGTTTTCAATTTCGCTACGGTATCGTCTCACCGCTTTTTGCGGTCATCCAGCATACGTCCAGCAAGTTCTTTTACAATTTTTGCGCCGACCATTGCGGTCATCCCAAGTAAATCGCGTTGCGGATTCAGTTCAACAACGTCCGCGCCAATCAACTTGCCTTGGAAGTGGTGAATGATATCAAGCGCCTGCCGCGTTGTGAGCCCACCTGGTTCAAAGTGCGAAACGCCAGGAGCAAATGCTGGATCCAAGGCGTCGAGATCAAAAGTTAGATACACAGGCCCCTTGAAAGCCAGTGCACGTAAATCGCCCAACGCCCGCATCTCGTGAATTTCTACGCCAAATCGTGCCGCTTGCGCTCGCTGATGGGCGTTAAGCGTGCGGATGCCAACTTGAACTAATCTGCTTATCTTGCCGGTTTCCATCAGCCGCGCAAATGGTGAGGCATGGCTAAATGGATTATCCAACATGTTATCATAAAGATCGGGATGGGCATCAATATGGAGAACTTCTAGCCCGTGATGAACATCAGCGTGTGCGCTGATCAAAGGGTAAGCAACAGAATGATCGCCGCCCAGCCCAATCAGCGAACCACCTTCCTTTAATAAGGCGCTTGTGCGTGCATAGATAGCTTCGAACGCCGCCTTGCCGACCAGTCCTTCAACCGGCACATCACCAGCATCGCCAAACAAGTTTTCATCGCCGAGGTCGTACCCAGTTTCGGTGAACATATTGGCAGCATCTGATTTGATCGCTTCACGAAGGCGCGAAGGCGCAAGTGCGGGTCCGGTCAAATAGCTTGAGTTATTGTCTTGTGGGACACCAAGAAGCCGGACAGTGTCTACAGATTTCATTTCAAATTCACCATTGTTATTACCCTCCCACAGGTAAATTTCTAAGTCCTTAGTCTACATCAAGCGCCGAGAGTTACGACCAATTTAAGTCAACCAGCATAGCGGCTTCTCAATTCCTTGAAATACTCGCCAGAACACGTCCTGCCACCACGCACTTCGGCAGCATGTAATTGCCCATCAATCTGCTTTTTTGCGGTCAAATCAAGTACATGAAGCGCAATTTCTTCCTTCGGCTCTTCAGGGAGCTTAGAAAGGTCTAAAATTGCTTTTTGCACGAACTGATTCATAGCCAAGTCCTTTGGATGCAAACGGTTAGCGTACTTAATGCACGGGACAAAACAATTTACCCCACTACTACAATATGCAGTGCCCGTGGCCCGTGGGCACCAAGCAATATCTTTTGCTCGATATCGCCGGAGCGAGACGGGCCTGTGATGAAATTCACCGTGCGCGGCATGATGCCTTTGCCGTAGGCTTTGCGAAGGTCCGTCATGATTGTTTCGAGGTCGCCTTTGAGGGACGAGGCCTCTACAATGACGACGTGATTTTCCGGCAGGAAATTGAGCGTAGTCGGATTATCCGCTCCCGATGTCATCACCAATGTTCCGGTCTCGGCAATGCCGCCGAACGCATGGCTGATGCCGGTTTCATCTGTGCCGTCGGATGGGCCGGATTTGAGCTCTAGGTTTTTTTGTTTGGCCCAGGGCATGGCGGTGAGGCGCGGGTCTGTGCCCATCGCGGCGCGCGACGAGAGGTTCTTGGAGCGCAAATAATCGCTGACGGCTTTCGGCACATCTGCGCTGGTTTTGACGCAGGCGATGGTGGCTGCGAACTTGTCTGCCATGGCGATGAACAGTTCGACTTGCGCCTTAGCTGGCAATTGCGCGCGGGCGGGGATCACGCCGGTGGGCGTGGATTTAAGGCGAGCGGCGACAGTGGCTTTGCGGGCGGTGTCGTCGCTGGGAACAAGCAGGGCGGAGCGCAGGCGGGAAAGGACGGCGGATTTGGTGGTCATTGTTGAGCCTCCATAAAGTCACGCGCACGTCCCTTCGCCCCGCCACTTGCGGGGAGAAGGTGGCCCGTAGGGTCGGATGAGGGGCAGCTCGGAAGGCAAAAGTTGCGTCCCGCTCTGCGCTTGAATGACAATCGAATTGTTTTAGATTTGATATTAATTGCCAATCTCAACCCTTGGCGCTGCCCCTCATCCGCCCCTATCGGGGCACCTTCTCCCCGCAAGTGTCGGGGCGAAGAGGAAGCTGCGCGTCCTGATAATATTGGCATCATTCCACTCCCTGCTTCCGCACTTCCCGCTGCGCCCATTGCTGCTGAAACGTCCTTGGTTCTGGTGCTGGCAAATCGCGCCATTTGGTCCAGCCACCGGCGAGCGGTAGGGATTTGAAGCGGCCTTTAGCGCTTCCCAACATGGCAAGAACGGGAATGCCAAGGCTGGCCATAAAGTGATACGCCTTAGGCCGCTTAGCAAACCACGCCCAGACACTCAGACCATAGCGCATGGCTGTTGGCTGCAAGTGCTGCTCAAACTCGCGCTCACGCCAATGGCGCATCATTTTGGGCAGCGGGATTTTCATCGGGCAGACGCTTTCGCAACGCCCGCAGAAGGTAGATGCGTTCGGCAAATGGCCGCCTTTATCGACGCCGATCAGTGACGGCGTCAGCACCGCCCCCATAGGACCTGGATAGACCCAGCCATAAGCGTGGCCGCCGATGGAATGATAGACCGGACAATGGTTCATGCAAGCGCCGCAGCGGATGCAGCGTAGCATGTCTTGATATTCAGTACCGATCATTTTGGTGCGGCCATTATCGAGAATGACCACGTGATAATTCTCCGGCCCATCCACATCGCCCTTGCGGCGCGGACCGGTGGAGAGCGTGGTGTAAACCGACATGTCCTGACCCGTCGCCGAGCGGGCAAGCACGCGCAAAATCTGACTCATGTCCAACAGTGTCGGTACGATTTTTTCGATGGTCGCGACCACGATGTGGGTCTTGGGCAAAATCTGCGTGAGATCGCCATTGCCCTCATTGGTGACGATGACCGATGTGCCGGTCTCGGCAATCAGAAAATTCGCACCGGTGATGCCGACATCGGCCTCGAAATATTTCTGCCGCAGCACTTGCCGTGCTTCGTTCAAAAGCGTGACGGGCTCTTCGAGATTGCGGTTAGCATCAAGATGCGTGTGCACACGACGAAAGTCCGCCTCGACTTGTTCTTTGGTGAGATGCACCGCTGGCGCGATGATGTGGCTGGGGTGTTCACCGCGCAGCTGAATGATGTACTCGCCGAGGTCCGTCTCGACCGGGATAATGCCGTTTTCCTCAAAGTGTTGATTGAGCGCAATTTCCTCGGTGACCATCGACTTGCCCTTGGTCACGGTTTTTGCGCCCACGTCACGGCAAAGTTTCAAGATAATGTCGCGGGCGTGCGCAGCATCTTCAGCAAAATGCACATGGCCACCGGATTTTTCGACCTTTTCAACATAGGCTTCTAGGTACAAATCCAGATGCGCCAGCGTGTGATCTTTGATCGCCTTTGCGCTGTCGCGC
>JBGTAU010000227.1:0-4210 GCA_041749675.1 Rhizobiaceae bacterium
AATAGATCGGCGATTTTGGTGGCGCGGGCGAGATACGTGGCATCGCCAGTGACTTTGTGCCATGCAAGAAAAGCCTCGAATAGGTGCATGTGGGGATTTGCACGACGCGGGGTTTCGCCTTGTGAGGTTTCTTTGAAGGATGCGCCGTTGTCGATGCTTAAGTGTTGATCAATGAAGGCGAAGGTTTGTACGCCTAATGCATGCGCACGTGGGTGACCGGCCTTAACGGCATAGGCGAGCGCGAGGAGAACGCAGGCGTGGTCGTAGGCATCCTCGGTGGCATCAACGACTGCGCCATTGACGCCGAGCGTGCGCACCCAGCCGCCATTTGGCGAGCGTCCGTGCTTTTCGATGAAACGGATTCCGTGATCGATGATGTCGAGTGACGGGCCGGTCCAACCCATTTCGTGTGCGACGCCGAACGCATAAATTTGCCGCGCCATGGTGCGCATGCGTTTGTCGCGCATGACCGGTTGGGATTGGAATGTTAAAGCCTCGTGGAAGCCGCCGTAGACTTTGTCGAGACCGGCTGATGACCAAAGCGGAAGCGTTTCTTCAAACAGCCAATGGCGGATGCGCGGGGCATGGGCGCCGGTTTGCGGCATACGGTCATGGACCGGCGTGATGCGCGATTCCAAGCGTCCGGTTTTTTCGAGGCGCTCGACGATTTTCTTGACGTTTTGGCTTTGTGAAACGGGGGCGACGAAGGTGGCGTCTTGGGTTGCCACGACGGCCATGCCTTCCATGCCAATGGCAGACAAGAGGCGTCCGGATGAGCGCAGGTATGAATTTTTGCAGTCAATGGCGATCACATCGCCGATGATAACGTTGCCGTGCTCGTCCGTTGCGCTGACGTCTAAAAGCGATTGCCAAGAGCCAAGATCGGACCAGCGGAAACGGGCTGGCACGACGGCGATGTCGGAAAGCTTCTCCATGATTGCGGTGTCGACGGCTTCGGAACGGATTGTTCCGTAAAGAGTGTCAGGCAAGAACGTGCCGCGCTCGTCGATTTGGGCGTTGGCTAAGGCGGCGATTGATTGATCCCAAATATCTGGGGCATGAGCCATGAATGCTTCGCGCATGGCGGAGGCGCGGAACAGGAACATGCCGGCATTCCAAAGGAAGTTTCCGGCTGCAAGATAGGTTTGTGCGGTTTCGAGGTTGGGTTTTTCGACAAAGCGGGCGACATCTTGGATCGTGGCAGTGGCGGCTGCCGGTTTGCATTCGATGTAGCCGAAGCCGGTTTCAGGCTGATCGGGCTTGATGCCGAAGACGACAACGCGGCCAGACAAAGCGGCGGGGACGCCGAGCTCTATGGTTTCCCAGAACTGGGCAGTTGTCGTGATTTCATGATCGGACGGGACGACCAAGACCAAGGCGTCGCCAGCCTCCAAGCCAACTTGCGCGGCAACGGCGACGGCGGCGGCGGTGTTGCGGCCGACGGGCTCGAAAATGCCCTGCCCGCCTTTGAGATCAATGCCAAGGATATCGGTGTTGACACGCTCGGCGTGGCGCTCGGCGGCGATAAGATTGACGTTGACGGGGCCAGCGGTGCGGGCGGCAAGGCGCTTGACGGTTTTAACCAACATCGAGCCTTCGCCGGACAGCGCATGAAACTGTTTAGGATTGTCTTCGCGCGACAGCGGCCACAGGCGCGAACCAACACCGCCGCTCATGACAAAGGCTAGAATTTGTGGTGGCAAAACGGCGTCCTTAATCAGATTTGGTCTATTCAACCGGCATGATAACGCACTCGCCTTAGCAACTGGTGAAGGCGGCGGGTGTCCTGCAAATTTTACGGCACAATCTTGCGGACGTTTGATCTGGACGTTATTATTGAGCCATGGTCTCGGAGTGTAGCGCAGCCTGGTAGCGTACCTTGTTCGGAACGAGGGGGTCGTAGGTTCGAATCCTATCACTCCGACCATCCGCCTTCGCACATTTTGGTGAAACCAAAATGTTGCTACGGCGTGATTGGGTGAAATCCAATCAAGCCGTTGCGAAGCGGATGTCACGACGAAGCCCTGAGGGCGAAGGCGGACTGCATGAAATATGTCTATATGATCCGAAGTGAATCCTTTCCTGAAAAATATTATGTTGGATCTAGCTTCGATCTTCGCAGAAGGTTCGCCGAACATAATCGTGGTGAATCAACACACACGAAAAAATTCATCCCTTGGAAATTGGTCGGATACCTTGCATTTTCTGATCACGAAAAAGCTGATAAATTTGAAGCATATTTGAAGACTGCCTCAGGCAGAGCTTTCGCCAAAAAGCACTTCTAGGCTATCACGGAGCCGACCCGCGTCGCACTATAGTATTGTGCACTGCAGCAAAAAAGCGCTTGAAACTTGGGGTCATCTTGTTAGGCTGCCCTCGGGAGGGTGACTGGAAAGGTTTACCCGATGCGCATTGCTCTTCGGCCCAATGGCGAATTTTTAGCCCCGCGCGGCGTGCGCCTCAGCATTCTTGGCAAGGACGATTTGCATCTGCTCAACGCGCATTTGCGCGGGCTTGAAAGCACGGCGCGGCATGACCGGTTTAATGCGACGCTTGATGATGAGGGCATTGATGACTATGCGCGGCGTTGTCTTCAGCCGGGAACGCTTGTAATTGCGGCAGAGTTTGCCGGTCATGTGATTGGCGTTGCGGAACTCCATCCAGTTAATTTGACATCTGCGGAAGCGGCGCTGAGCGTCAATGCGGAATGGCGCGCGCAAGGGGTCGGCAGCGCGTTGATGGCGCTGATCACTGAGGCTGCATGGTCGCGCGGGCTTAGCTGGCTGCGCATTACCACCAATGCTGACAATATCGCCATGCAAAAGCTGACTGAAAAGTTCGGGGCGGAACTGACATTTTCCGAAGGCAATGGCTGGGGCAGCATCGAACTGGACCGCATACGGGTGCTGGCGAGTGTGGGTTGAAGACGCAAACAGGACCTAACCCTTCTATGATTTCACCAAGCGTTAAGCTCGACTGATCGCTGCGCGTTGACACGCAAGTCTGCGCCTGAAACAACTTGAAGGCGAAGATTCGGGGCAATGGGTGGTAGCATGAAGCGTTGGTTTGGTTTTTTGGTGGTTGCGCTGATACTCACCGGCTGTGGCAAAAATCACTATCCTTGGACCAACAAAATCACGGTCGTGGTTGAAACGCCGGCGGGCGATATGTCCGGCTCGTCGGTCATCAGCGTCATCGCCACAGGTGGCGGAAAGCGGGTGGCTGCGGATGGGCCTAATTCTTCTAGCAAGGTTACCGGCGAGGCAACAGTGGTTGATCTTGGCGGCGGAAAAATTTTGTTTGCGCTGCTCAAAAGCAATGGCAATGGCTTTTCCGGCAATGCGCAACACATTGCCGAATTCGCGTTTTGCACATCACAGCAAATGTCGCCAGGGGAAGCCTGCTTTGCTCATCTGCGCGATTTGCCCCTCGGCACCGCAACACAGCTGAAGCCAGACAACTACCCGATGCTCGTCACCTTCACCGACATCAACGACCCGAACAGCGTCAAACTCGTAGACCCCGAAAATCTCGCCGCCACGTTTGGCGAAGGCTATGCGCTGAAAAGCATCAGCGTAGAGATCACCGATGAGACGGAGAGTGAGGGGGCGGTGGAGAAGGTGCTGGGGTGGATTGAACGTTACGAAATTGCAAATTTTTGGTTGAATGGAAAGAACTGCGTTGCCTGCCCAGTCGCTAGTGAAAATCTAGCAGATATCGTTGGAACAGATTCATTCCGAGTCAAAGGAAACTGAAATGCCTATAACCCCAAAAGATTTTTTTCTCTCACTTCTGTCGATGGACAGTTACAACAGGGGCTACGCACCTGGGATAAAGCTAGAAGGGAATTTTTTAGGTTCAGCAAATCTTTTTCAACAAAGTGATATACGAGCTACAAGCCCCGAAGTCGCCGCCGGTTTCTACGCCGCCGCATACAATACGCAATGGGGCGCGGTGATTTCCTATCGCGGGACGGATTTTGATGGTGGGCCCGACACCGCCGATGTGTTGAACGGCTGGGCCTTTGCGGCGGGTGATTTCACGGCGGGTCAAATTGACCTATCCACGCAGTTCTTAAACACACTCGCATCAAACAGCGAAGCGCTGGCCAACATCACCCTTACCGGCCACTCACTCGGCGGCGGGTTGCTCCATTGACGGTAAAAACTGTTGGACATGAGGCCCCTGCTCGCTTTTAATCGTACTCTTG
>JBGTAU010000228.1:0-2172 GCA_041749675.1 Rhizobiaceae bacterium
TCAACATTAGCAAAAGCCGAAACCATTTATCTGCTCGCGCAGCGCCGCTCATTTCCTGTTACCACTTATCTGGCTTATATTTTGGGCAAGATGAAAGTGCGCACGCAGCTCGTCACTTCGCCGTTCGGTATTGAGCCTGAAATGATGGATTTTGCTGGACCCAAAGACGCAGCACTGGCCGTCTCATTCGCACCCTATGCATCCGCCACACTCGATCACGCACGTATCCTAGATCAAGCCGGCGTGCCAATAGTGGCCATCACCGACAGTGCATTTTCGCCTTTGACATCACTATCAAAAGCTTGGTTCGAAATCGCAGAAAATGATTTTGCAGGCTTCCGGTCGATCACCGCGACCATGGCGCTCGCCAATGCCATCGCCATTGGCGTCGGCGAAGAACGCCGACGCCTCAAGACTTAGATGACAGTTTGACGGGCTTGCCAGTCTGATGCGACTTGGTCGCCGCATCTGCAAGGATCAAGGCCATCAAACCATCATGGCCTGATGGTGAAGGCTGCTTCTTCTTCTCAATGGCGTCGATAAACGCATTGATTTCATTCTGGTACGCTGGATTATAGCGCTCAAGAAAGAAATTCTGTACCGGATCTGCATTGATACCAGCGGCAGACGCGAACTGCACAGTGGTTTCGTGCACATTGCCAGCGGTCAAAAGCCCCTTAGAGCCATGCACTTCGATGCGCTGATCATAGCCATAGGTTGCGCGGCGTGAGCACGATATTTGGCAAATCTTGCCCGATGCAGTTTTGAGCAAAACCGCTGCCGTATCCACATCACCCGCCTTGCCAATCTCAGGATCAACGAGAGACGATGCCACAGCATGGACTTCCACTGGTTCTTCGCCCAACAAAAAGCGCGCCATATCCAAATCATGGATCATCATATCGCGAAACAGACCGCCGGAACGCTCAATGTAAGATACCGGAGGCGCACCAGGGTCACGCGACAAGATCGTAACCAATTCAACGTTGCCAGCCACGCCTTTATCAAGGCGCGCCTTCAACGCACCAAAATGATGGTCAAAGCGGCGGTTAAAACCTACCATCAGCGCCACGCCGCATTGCTCAACCACTTTGAGAGTTTTCTCAACACGCTTGACGCTCAAATCAACCGGCTTTTAGCAGAAGATCGCTTTGCCAGCCCTTGCCGCACGCTCAATCAAATCCGAATGCGTGTCTGTTGGTGTACAAATGACAACAACGTCAATGTCTTTGCCTTTGATGATCTCATCCATGGAGCGCACTTCAGCACCTGTTGCCCTTGCAAGTTTGGCCGCAGAGTCTTCAAAAGTATCGAAAATCGCCACAAGTTTAGCACGTGGGTTGGCTGCAATGTTATTGCCATGCACCTGGCCAATACGGCCAGCGCCCAAAAGTCCGAAGCGCAACATCTAATTTCTCCTGAGTTTGTAGAATTTCACAAATAGAACATATATTCTGAATTGACATATAAACAGAATTTGTGTTTCATTTAATTCAGGCATAATCGCTAATGACGAAAACGTCTAGAGGGTTTATGTCCAAATTAAAGATCATCGCTAAGGAATCCATCATGTCTGCAAAATTGTCACAAACTCTTGATGTGATTTCCATCGGCCGCTCGTCTGTTGACCTTTATGGGCAACAAATCGGCTCGCGACTGGAAGACATTGCGACCTTCTCAAAATCCGTCGGCGGCTGCCCTGCCAACATAGCCATCGGCACAGCCCGCCTCGGCCTCAGGTCAGGGCTTATTACCGGCGTCGGTAAAGAACAAATGGGCCGTTTCATCATCGAGCAATGCGCCCGCGAAGGCGTCGCCACTCAAGGCATCAAAATTGACCCCGAGCGTCTCACAGCATTGGTCCTTCTCGCAGTTGAAGACGAAGGCACCTCGCCAATGATTTTCTATCGCCCAGATTGCGCGGACATGGCGATTGATGAAAACGATGTCGACGAAGCATTCATTCGCTCGTCGAAATCAGTCTTAGTTTCCGGTACGCATTTTTCCCGCCCAAACACCGAAGCTGCACAATTAAAAGCCATCGCCATTGCCAAAGCAAACGGCGGCAAAGTGGCATTTGACATTGACTATCGCCCGAACCTTTGGGGCCTCGCCGGTCACGATGCCGGCTTTGAGCGTTATGTGAAATCGGATCAGGTCTCCAACAAGCTC
>JBGTAU010000229.1:0-1896 GCA_041749675.1 Rhizobiaceae bacterium
GTAAACTTTATCGCCAGCGCTTTGCCCGTGGCATTGCGCAGGGTAAACTTGAAGAGCTCGGCGATGTCCACAATCGGCGCGGCACCAAAGTGCGCTTTCACCCCGATCCGCAGATATTTGGCGTTGGCGCAAAGTTTGACCCAGCACGTCTGTACCGGATGGCGCGGTCTAAGGCTTATCTCTTTGGCGGCGTCGAAATCCGCTGGGCGTGTGCGCCGTCGCTTTTGACCACGAAGGATGCGCCACCTGAGAAGGCCGTTATTCATTTTCCAGGTGGTCTCAAAGACTATCTTGGCGCGACACTCGGGAGCGATTTCCAAGTCACCCGAGACATGTTTTTCGGCAAAAGCGAGAAGCAATCCGGGCACGGTTCTGTCGAATGGGCTGTGACTTGGTATGGCGGCGATGGATTTTCGCACTCCTACTGCAACACCATTCCAACGGGCGACGGCGGCACGCACGAAGCGGGGTTGCGCATTGCATTGACCAAAGGGCTGAAGGCCTACGCAGAACTCACTGGCAACAAACGCGCCGCTGTAATCACCACCGACGACGTGATGGTTTCGTGCGCGGCGATGCTGTCGGTATTCATCCGTGAACCCGAATTTGTCGGACAAACCAAGGACCGCCTTGCAACTGGCGAGGCACAGCGCATTGTCGAAAACGCTCTGCGCGATCCATTCGATCACTGGCTGGCTGACTCGCCACACGATGCTTCCAAGCTGCTCGACTGGGTGGTGGAACGTGCCGAAGAACGCTTGCGCCGCCGGCAAGAGAAGGAAGTTTCGCGCAAAACCGCCGTGCGCAAACTGCGACTGCCAGGCAAACTGGCGGACTGCACACAAAATTCTGCCGAAGGCGCAGAACTGTTTATTGTCGAAGGCGACAGCGCGGGCGGATCTGCCAAACAAGCGCGCGACCGCCAGACGCAAGCCGTGCTGCCATTGCGCGGCAAGATCCTCAATGTTGCCAGTGCCGGCCGTGACAAGATGAATGCCAATCAGCAAATCAGCGATCTGATCCAAGCGCTGGGTTGCGGCACGCGCTCGAAATACCGCGATGAAGACTTGCGCTACGGCCGCGTCGTGATCATGACGGATGCCGATGTGGACGGTGCGCACATCGCCTCGCTGCTCATTACGTTTTTCTATCAGGAAATGCCGGACCTCATCCGCAACGGACATTTGTATCTTGGTGTTCCGCCGCTCTATCGCATCACCCAAGGCACCAAGACTTTGTATGCCCGCAATGATGCGCACAAAGAAGAATTGATCCGCACTGAATTTACCGGTCGCGGCAAGATCGACATTGGACGCTTCAAAGGCCTAGGCGAAATGATGCCGGCCCAACTGAAAGAGACCACGATGGACCGCAGCAAGCGCACCATGCTGAAGGTCGAGATCATCAATTCGGATGTTGAATCAACGCGCCAAACGGTCGATGATTTGATGGGCACAAAGCCCGAAGCGCGGTTCCGGTTTATTCAAGAACGCGCCGAATTTGCGTCAGATCTAGACATATAATCCCCTCACCTATTGACCTTTGTAGAGAGTAACAAAGGTCGGCAGCTGGTGGATAGATTTATGCGGCTTGAATGGATTGTGCGTGTTTTCGGCCATTTTCGCGCACGGTCTCAAGATAGATTGAGCGGATCAGCGCAACCAAATCATCATTGCCATGGGCAAAAGCTGGCGTTGGATGATCAGCACCAAACTGCTCAAGCATCAGCCGCGCAATCTCTTGCGGACCGGCTTGGAGTTTACCATTGGCAACCGCGCGCCAGCAATCAACCCCGCGCATGAGCAATGTCGCCACAGCATCTGTAAACCCACAACGCTTATAGAGTGCGCTGAGGACAGCAACGCGGCCACCGGACAATTGCGCTTTAATGCGCGG
>JBGTAU010000230.1:0-1801 GCA_041749675.1 Rhizobiaceae bacterium
TGACACAGCCGTTCACTTGATATTTGATACTTGGCCGAAGGCCATCGCAGAACCCATTGCAGCAGAAGTAAAAAATGTTTTGACCGTCCAGCGCAGCGGGCTGTTAACAATTTCAATCATCGCTGCGGCCTATTTTGCGGCCAGTGGTATCGAGGCGCTACGCGTGGCTCTGAATAGAGCTTACCGCGAAAAAGAAACGCGATCGCTTATTTTTCGTCGCACGCAAAGTCTTGGCTTTGTGCTGGTTGCCGCGCTTGGCATGGCCGCGATTAGTTTTCTGCTCGTGTTAGCGCCACTTGCGTTGAAAATTGCGGAAAGCTGGATGCCTTGGATCGAACCATTTACCGGCACAATAAGCTTTTGGCGTTATGCAATTGCGATCATTGTTCTCGTGTTTGGCCTGCTGGCGGTGCACCTTTGGCTACCTGATGGTAAGCGTCCCTTTGTTTTCATTTTGCCTGGCGTTGCGCTGACGCTCATTGCTTGGGTTGCCAGCGCGATGACATTTGCAGCCTATCTGTCAAGTTTTGCCAATTATCTTTCGACCTATGCCGGGCTTGCATCCATTATGGTGGCACTCGTTTTTCTTTATATTCTGGCGGCAATTTTTATTGTCGGCGCGGAAATCAACGCGGCAATCAACATTTACGCAGAAGCGCGCGCGCGGCTGAAGCGCTGAGTAGACGCAATCCATACAGCGGCGGCAACCAATGCCATGCCAAAAAACTGGATGCCATGCAGTTGTTCGTCAAACAGCATATTGGCCATAATCGCGGTGACGGCAGGCACAAGATAAAACAATGCTGCAACTGAATTGATCGCGCCATCACGAATGAGCATCATCAAAAGATAAATCGCGCCAATCGATAACACCGCCACCGACCATGCCATCGCGAGCCATAGTTCAGTGCTATTGTCGAACATCTGTTCTTCAAATGCCAAGCTCAAAGTGCCCGTCAGCAAGACTGCGCCCGCATATTGCCACGCGGTTCCCATAACCAGATCAGTGCCTGTATCGACGCGTTTTTGCCAAATAGTGCCAGCGCTAATGAAAAAGACAGCTGCAAACGATGCGGCGATTGTGAAGGCATTAAAGCCAAGTGTCGGAATGCCTAGCTTGGGCCACAACACGAAGCACACGCCTGTGAGCCCCAAGATCAGACCACTCCAATGGCGCCAATTGGTCGTGCTTCCAAGAAATCGTCCAGCTAGTAGTGTTGTTATTATAGGCTGCAGGCCAATGATGAGTGCTGACATGCCTGCTGGTAGCCCATTGCGGATCGCCCAAAATACACAGGCCAAATAAGCGCCATGAATGAGCGCGCCTGCAAACATTGCATTTAATATTTGCCTTGAGGTCGGCAAACCACGCTGTGTGGCTAGTGCAAAGCCTGCCAACATTATTCCTGCGATCGTAAAGCGCAGAGCTAAAAACCAGAATGGCTCGGCATGCGGCATGGCATAGCGCGCGCCGATGAAGCCAGTTGCCCATAACAAGACGAATACGATTGGGATGGATCGAGATAATGACATGAATACTCGGGTATCAAATTTTCAACGCGTCACGCGTTGAGATTGTTGTTAACAGATATTTAATACAACTAATGCCTTCTTATGTGGTCTTCACTAAAATGATGAGTGCGGCAACAACAGTTGGATCATTCAGATGTTTATAATGCTTGATACCACAACGCAGATATATTTGTTTTTTGCAGTCGCGATCCTGTCGTTTTTTATTGCCAATACGATGGATGGCGTCCTCGGTGACGATGGATTTGGTATATTGGGCAACCAAATGATC
>JBGTAU010000231.1:0-3569 GCA_041749675.1 Rhizobiaceae bacterium
CTCATCCTTCAGGTGACGTATATTAAGGCCTGCAAGCGTGGCCGCCCAATCCAGTGTTTCTGCGACACCCGGCGCTTTACGCAATTCTTCCTTGCGCACATTGGCAACCATGTTGGCAATTTCGATGGAAAGCGCAGTGTCGATGTTTGGTAAACGCGACTGGATAATCCGCGCCTCACGGTCGACTTGCGGGAAATCAACGTAGTGAAACAAGCAGCGACGACGCAGTGCGTCCGACAACTCGCGTGTGCCGTTCGAGGTAAGAATCACCATAGGGATTGTGGTCGCCGGGATGGTGCCTAGCTCGGGGATAGAGACTTGAAAATCAGACAGAAGTTCCAGCAAAAATGCTTCAAACTCTTCGTCCGCGCGGTCCACTTCGTCAATCAACAACACCGGCGCAACGGGCTGGCGAATAGCCGCGAGCAAAGGACGCTCGAGCAGATATTTTTCCGAAAATATTTGCTCTTCCACAGCGTTAGCATCCTCGCCCTCACGGGTTTTAATTGCGAGCAGTTGGCGCTGATAGTTCCATTCATAAAGTGCCGCGCTTTGGTCCAAACCCTCGTAGCATTGCAGCCGGATGAGCTTAGTATTGTGGGCCAGCGAGAGCGCGCGGGCGACTTCGGTTTTACCAACACCCGCCTCGCCCTCAAGCAGCAAAGGCCGCTTGAGGCTGTTCATCAGCCACAGCGCAGTCGATAGCTCGCGGTCGGGCACATACCCGACCGCTGCCAACTGCATTGCAATTGTGTCTTGCGGTGTTTTCACGGCGCTTTGCCTTAACTGTTAGCCGTGAAGGCCGAGACGCTCACCGACTTTCCACAAACGCCACGCATCGTGAGGCATTTGAATATGACCGGCGTTGAGGAACGCGTAGGCATCGTTGACTGCATTAGAGAAGCACGGCACGCCGCCCACATGCGGGCTTTCGCCCACGCCCTTGGCACCGATTGGATGGTGCGGGGATGGTGTGACGGTAAAGTCGGTTTCCCAATGCGGGGTTTCGACAGCGGTGGGCAAGAAGAAGTCCATAAAGGACGCGCCCATCACATTGCCCATCTCGTCATAACGGATTTCCTGACCCATCGCGCAGGCGAAGGCTTCGGTCAATCCGCCATGCACTTGGCCCTCGATAATCATCGGGTTGATGCGGGTGCCGCAATCATCCAACGCGTAGAAGCGACGGGTTTTTGCAACACCGGTATCCACATCAATGTCCATCACGCAGAAGTAGGCGCCAAACGGATAGGTCATATTCGGCGGCTCGTAATAGTTCACGGCCTCCAAACCTGGCTCCATATTTGGCGGCGGTGCGTTGTAGGCTGCCCACGCGATTTCCTTCATGGTCATCGCCTTTTCTGGAAGTCCCTTGACGCGGAACCGGTCTACATCCCACTCCAAATCGCCTTCGTGAACTTCAAGCTTATGCGCCGCAATCATCTGCGCTTTAGCTTTAATTTTACGTGCGGCCACCGCAGTTGCTGCGCCTGCAACAGGCGTGGAGCGCGAACCATACGTGCCGAGGCCGTAGGGAGCTGTATCGGTATTGCCTTCTTCGATCATTATATCATCGGCCGGAATTCCTATTTCCGTTGCAATGATTTGGGCATAGGTGGTCTCATGCCCCTGACCTTGGCTTTTGGTACCCATGCGGGCAATAACCGACCCTGTCGGGTGAATGCGGATTTCAGCGCTGTCGAACATGGCAATACCTAAAATATCGCAGTTCTTGGCCGGACCCGCGCCAACAATTTCCGTGAAGAAGGAAATGCCGACACCCATAATTTCGCGCGTTTCGCCAGCTAAGAATGCTTCACGTTTCTTGGTTTGCTCTTCGCGCAATTCCTTGTAACCGATCTTGTCCATCGCCTGTTTCATGGCAGTGTGATAGTCGCCGCTGTCATATTCCCAGCCGAGCGCCGAGTGGTATGGGAACTGCTCGGCTTTGATGAAGTTCTTGAGGCGGAGTTCTGCAGCGTCCATGCCGAGCTTTTGCGCCAAGACTTCAATCGCGCGTTCAATGGCAAAAACGGCTTCCGTCACACGAAATGAGCAACGATACGCCACACCACCGGAGGCTTTGTTGGTATAAACACCGTCCACGACCAAATGCGCAGTTGGGATATCGTATGAACCTGTGCAGATATTCATAAAACCTGCCGGCCATTTTGATGGGTCAGCGCAGGCATCAAACGCGCCATGATCGGCCAAGACATGTACGCGCATGCCGGTGATCTTGCCATCCTTCGTGGCTGCGAGCTCTGTGGTCATGTGATAGTCGCGGGCGAACGATGTGGTGGACAGGTTTTCCATCCGGTCTTCAACCCACTTAACTGGAACGCCAAGCACGATGGAGCCGACGACCGAGCAAACATAGCCGGAATAAGCGCCAACCTTGTTGCCAAAACCGCCGCCGATATCGGGTGCAATCACATGAATTTTATGCTCAGGCAAACCCGAGATCAGCGAAACCACAGTACGGATAACGTGCGGAGCTTGGAATGTGCCCCACAAAGTGAGTTCACCCTTCACCTTGTCGAACGATGCCACTGATTGGCAAGTCTCGAGTGGTGATGGATGCGTGCGATGGTCAACCAACATTTCTTTGATGGTCACGTCGGCATTTGCAAAAATTGCGTCCGTGGCTTCCTTGTCGCCAATCGCCCATTCGAAAATATGGTTCGGATGTTTGCGTGGACCGTGCGCGCCAACCATTTTGTCTTGGATGTCCTCGCGCAAAATTGGCGCATCGGGCAACATGGATTTGAACGGATCAACGATGACCGGCAAAGCCTCATAGACAACGTCGACCAGTTCAGTGGCGTCAGAGGCAATGTAGCGATCTTCGGCGATGACGAAGGCAACTTCTTGGTTCTGGAACAAAACTTTGTGTTCGGCCAAAACAGCCTGCACATCACCAGCCAAAGTTGGCATGTAGTGCAAACCCAGCGGCTTCAAGTCGGCGGCGGTGAGCACCGCCACAACGCCGGGCAATGCTTTGGCACGGCTGGTATCTATGCTGACAATCCGAGCATGAGCATGCGGCGAGCGCACGAAATCACCAAACAGCATGCCCGGTAATTTCACATCGTCTACATAGTTGCCTTTACCTTGCGTGAAGCGAATATCTTCTACGCGCTTGCGCTTGCAGCCCATGCCTTGAAGTTTCTCTACGCGCTCGGCGCGATCTTCATCAATTTTAGCTTGCGTGTTCATTCTGCAGCCTCTTGAAATGGAGTTCCATTGATTTTGGCGGCCGCATATTGGATCGCCTTGATGATGTTAACGTAGCCAGTGCAACGGCAAAGATTGCCGGCAATGCCGTGGCGAATTTCATCTTCTGTAGGATTTGGATTTTCTTGCAATAGGCGATGCGCCCGCAAGATCATACCCGGTGTACAATAGCCGCACTGCAGGCCGTGCATCATGCGGAATCCTTCTTGCAATGCGCTCAAAGTGCCGTCCGGATTGGCCATGCCTTCGATCGTGGTGATGCTGGAACCATGGGCCTGCACTGCAAAAGTCATGCAGCTTTTGACCGACATGCCGTCGATTTCCACCGTGCA
>JBGTAU010000232.1:0-3665 GCA_041749675.1 Rhizobiaceae bacterium
CGCAAAGCGCTGGCGCCTCGCGCTTATCGACAATGGCGGCGGATCTCGAAGCCAACTTCAAATCTGGCGTCACTGCCGATGGTCTAACATTAGAATTACTGCAAACCACCTTTGAAAAATCCCAGCGCGAACTGGCAGCCCGCTTTGGTCTCCCCCAGCTCCAAAGAGTGGGTTGAAAATCCTTAGGTTCTGAACTCAAAATTGATAAAGTTCTATCAGACGCTTCTTCGAATGGTAGGCGTTTCTGAATATTCAAACCTCAATGACAAATGGCTTGGTCAATGCGATTACAACGACGGACGAGACCATGCACAATCCAATGGAAATTGATTGAATCACATCAAAGGGTTTGGCGACTTTCCTTTGCGAACATCGTAGAAAGCCACAATCACTCAGCACGCAATTTAGTTTATCACTTTGCGTGCTGGGTGATTGTACGCAAACTGCCGGAAAGTGCAAAACCCTATCGGCCCGATTTACACGAAATTGCACTGGCTGCTGAATAAACGAGAGGAACGATACATGAGCACTTGGGTTGAAGCTTGCGCGGTTGGCGACATCGAATTGGAAGACTTGATCGGCTTCAAACACCAAGGCCAAGACTATGCGATCTATCGCAGCCCAGACGATGAATATTTCGCCACTGCCGGCCACTGTACGCACGAGCAAGTGTTGCTCAATGGCGGCTTGGTGATGGATTACATTATCGAATGCCCCAAGCATAACGGCCGCTTTGACTATCGCACCGGCGAAGCCAAAGGCGCACCCGTTTGCATCAATTTGAAATCCTATCCAGTCAAGGTCGAGGGCGGCAAAGTCCTCATTCAAATTTGATGTCCGGCATGGTGATTGTAGGCGGCGGCAAGGCAGGCGCACGCGCGGCAGTCGCATTGCGCGAAAATGGGTTTGACGGCGCGATCACAATGATCACCGGTGAGAAGCATGCGCCCTATGATCGCCCTCCATTATCTAAGGCAGTCATAACCGACATTGACCAACCTGCCCCGCCATACCTCACCGATGAGGCGACGTTAAAGTCAATCAACGTCACCTTGGTGACCGGAAGTCCCGTCACTTCAATTGATCCGTTAGCGAAAGGCGTCGTCCTCGAAAATGGTGCGACTTATGCCTACGACAAGCTGCTGCTGGCCACCGGCGCAACACCGCGTCGCTTGAACATTGCTGGCTCGTTGTCACCCCGTGTCAAATATTTGCGCGATTTTGAAGATGCATTGGCGCTGCGCAATAGTATTAGCGATGGCAAACATTTGATCATCATCGGCGCAGGATTTATTGGTCTTGAAGTTGCTGCGAGCGCGCGCAAACGCGGTGCTTCCGTCACCGTTGTAGAAGGGCTTCCCCGCGTATTCTCGCGGGGTGTACCAGAAGAAATAGCGACCGTTGTCGCCAATCGTCACGAAGCCGAAGGCGTCGATATCCGCTGTGGCGTTTCGCTGACTGGCTTTGAAGATCGCGGTGAAAAGATTGCGGCTTTGCTGGCAGATGGCGCTTCAATCGAAGGCGATTTGGTGTTGGTGGGCATCGGCGCATTGCCAGTTTCAGATCTGGCTGAACGCGCCGGATTGTCATGCGACAATGGCATATCAGTCAATGAATACTTACAAACCAGCGATCCAGACATTTATGCCGCGGGCGACTGCGTGTCGTTTCCGCTCACCGTTTACGGTGGACGCCGAGTGCGTCTCGAAAGCTGGCGCAGCGCGCAAGATCAAGGTGCACTTGCTGCCGCCAACATGCTTGGCAAGGCGCAGGCTTTGGTCACCGTGCCTTGGTTTTGGTCAGACCAATATGAACTTACTTTGCAAATTGCCGGCCTGCACGACGAAGCGACAACAAGCGTGCGCCGCGACTTGAATGACAGTGCTTTTATATTGTTTCATTTAGCCAGCGACGATCGACTGGTGGCCGCAAGCGGCATTGGCACCGGCAATGCTGTGGCACGCGATATTCGCTTAGCCGAAATGATGATTGCCAAGGGCGCTAAACCATCGCCAAGTGATTTGGCAAACTCAAGCATCGGATTAAAACAATTATTGCCAAGATAAAGACCGAGATAAGATGCAGGTTTAGGGTTTACAAAAAACAACGAGCACTGGCAGCGTTTAAGAATGCGGTGAAGTGAGAGTGGGGATAGCAATGGAAACAGTCAACACCATCGGCGATGTTTCATTTTGGTATGCAGATATCGGATTGCCGGTTGTCCGCCGCCCTGCCCTTACTTCGAACACCTCAGCTGATGTTGCCATCATTGGCGCGGGCTATACTGGCCTCTGGACCGCTTATTATTTGAAGAAGGCCAAGCCTGAATTAAGTGTTTTGGTCATCGAAAAGGAATTCGCGGGCTTTGGCGCATCGGGGCGCAACGGCGGTTGGTGCATGGGCACATTTTCGTGGAACCACGAACGCTACGCCAAAGACACATCGCGCCAAGCTGTGCTGAATATGGTGCAGCATCTTGAAGGCACGGTTGCGGAAATTGTAGCAGTTTGCAAAGCCGAGGGTATCGACGCTGACATTATTCCGTCTGAAGAAATGATGGTCGCCACCAACACAGCGCAGTTGCAACGGATGCGCGACTACATCGCGCACTATCAAGACTGGGGCGCAGCGCACCGTGTGCGCGAGCTATCGGTCGATGAAGTCAAACAGCGCATTGCAATTCCCAATGTGCTGGGTGCGATGGTGGTGACCGGAATGGCCCGCGTGCAGCCAGCAAAGCTGGTGCGCGGCCTCGCCGAAGCGGTCGAGCGGCTCGGCGTGCGCATTGCTGAAGATACTGAGGTGCTGTCCTACAGCCAAGGCGAAGTGGTGACAAAGAATGCCGTTGTCAAAGCACCGATTATCTTGCGCTGTACCGAAGGATTTACCGCGACCTTGCCGGGGCATAAGCGCGAATGGCTTCCGCTCAATTCAGCACAAATTGCGACTGTGCCACTGCCGCCTGAAGTTTGGGAGAAAATCGGCTGGGACGGCCACGAGCTGATTGGCGACATGAACAATGCCTATTGCTACTGCCAGCGCACCCGAGAAGGGCGCATCACTGTGGGCGCGCGCGGCGTGCCGTATCGGTTCGGCTCGGCCATGGACAACAACGGTGCGCCGGACGCAGACACCATTGCCAAGCTCACCAAAATATTGCGTACACATTTTCCACAAGCCAATGATTATGCCATCGACCATGCATGGTGCGGTGTCATTGGCGTGCCGCGTGACTGGTGCGCGACCGTGGGATTGGACATAAAAACTGGACTAGGCTGGGCGGGCGGCTATGTTGGCGTGGGCGTTTCAACGTCCAACCTTGCAGGGCGCACATTGGCCGACCTCGCGCTTGGGCGCACCAGCGAAATTATTAAACTGCCATGGGTTAACCGGCGCGTACGCAAATGGGAGATCGAACCGCTGCGCTGGCTCGGCGTTCACCTGATGTACAAGCTGCTGCGGATCGCCGATGAGCGAGAAGAGCGGCTTGGCATCGCGCCGTCAAAATTTGCGAAATTTGGGAACTGGCTGACAGGGCGGTAAGTCGACGATAGAGTTTTGGGAAATTGGTAGGCCCGGAGGGACTCGAACCCCCAACCAAGCGGTTATGAGCCGCTGGCTCTAACCATTGAGCTACAGGCCCGCCGATGCGCGTCTTAGACGAA
>JBGTAU010000233.1:0-7637 GCA_041749675.1 Rhizobiaceae bacterium
CATTTCCATTCCCGGCGATCCCATGGGCATTCCAGGAACCGCAAGGCCAAGCGCCTCAGGGTTCTCTGCGAGAAAGCGAACAATATCTTCAACAGGCACATGACCCTCAATGACATAAGGGCCAACTGTTGCCGTGTGACAGCCGTGCAGGTCATCAGGAACACCGAGCGCGGTTTTGCGCGCAGCAAGGTTTACGTAATCCTCCATCGTAATGTCGAAGTCAGCTTGCCTAAGGCGCGCTGCCCAGTTCCCGCAGCAGCCACAGCCTGGATCGCGATAGGCCTAGATCTTGGGCAGGGCCGCCGCCTGCGAATGAGACAGCGAAGGAAGCGCCAGGCCAGCAAAGGCTGAAGCAAGGAATAGCCGCCGCGATATGGCGGGTTTCAACAGCCGTTCAGATGTGTTCATTCTGACCCCCTGACACAGCTACCTTTGAAATCATGCCAGAATTCCGCATGCAATGAAATTTATTTGCCGGAGTGCGCGTTCATGCCTTTGGCAATCATGAAATGATGCTGCTGGTGGTGCATGCCCCTAGACATCGTCCCGATGAATCCAAGCGCTTTAAGCTTGGAGAGCTCTTTTGCTTCTGGCGGCGTGACAGTCAATGCCGCACCCTCCTTCTCCTCTTGCGCCACAAACTTCCAGTCTTCTACGCCGTTCATCGTCGCGGCATGGGCGAGAACCATGCGGCGGATAGAATCCTTCACTTGTCCTTCTCCAGTCACTGTGAAGATCATCGACTGCGGCGTCCCTGTGACAGAAACCCTTGCACCTAGAGTGACATTGTTCATGTCGATCAAGTGCTGCCGCAGCGCTTCGATGTTGACGTTGCTCCAATCCGTTTTCGGATCGGCTTCCAGCAGCCCGACAATTTCCTGGATGGCGGCAAAGGCCGACTGACCGCCTTCTTTGGGACTGGTCTGCCCCATCATGGAAGAGTGGTGCATTCCCGCCACAGGGTCTTGCGCAGCCGCCTGCGCGAATGTTGCATATAGTGCGGATAAAAGAATTCCAACTGCTAAGATCAGTGACTTCACCGGGACAATCCTCTGTTTGATTGAAAATGGTATTGCCACAGAAGAGGATTATCTCACATGATATCTGTCATGCCGATGGAATTAAGCGGAATCCTCCTCAACATGGCTGGCGTGTCACGCGAATTGCCCGCGCAATACCGGCTCTTTTTGCAGGGAGACAAGGTGCGCACTTTGTTTCTTGTTCGCGGAGGTGCTGTCGATCTCGAGCGCACAAGCGAGAGCGGCACCACCATAACGTTGCACCGCGCCAAACCTGTATCATTGATTTCAGAGGCATCTTTATACGCCGAAAAATATCACTGCAGCGCAATTTGCAAACAGCCGACCATCATTTGGGCAATCCCCAAGCGTGACGTCCGCAAGCGCCTTGAACAAGATAGCTCATTTGCTGAATGCTGGGTCGCGCACCTTGCGAGAGAAATTCAGAACACGCGTTTTCAGGCAGAGGTCATGTCGCTAAAGACTGTGGCCGAACGGCTTGACGCCTGGCTGGACTGGAATGGCAGCGGCCTGCCAATCAAGGGTGAGAGGAAAGGCCTTGCCAGCCAAATCGGTGTAAGCCCGGAGGCCCTCTACCGTGAACTGGCCAAAAGACATTCAGTCTAAGCCAGTTGAACAGACAACGCGTCGGCAAGCCATTGAGTATGCCACCCTCCGATTGCCACGCCTTGGACCTGTCCTTATTGAACTTTTCGAGAGCGTCAGACTAGAAGTTAGCTCAATCTCCCCTGATATGGCCCATGGCGTTGTAACTTAACTTGAGCTCCTCATGTATGGATTTCATTCTTCCAAAAACGTCGTGACGGCACCCAGCACCTGACGCGCAGCAAATTCAAAGGCAGTCCGAACGTCTAACACTCCGACGTATCCTCCACAATTTCTTACTTGACGTTCGGATTAGAGTTTTAAGCCCTAGCGACCACCATATCGTTCGCGCCGCCATTCGTGATCGCCGTCTGCGCCCCCTGCCCTCAATCGCATAATGTGTCCTTTTGGTACGCGGTCCAGATCGATCGGGATTGGAGTTGCGGTCACTTTTTGCGGCTTGCACTTTGTGCATTTGAATTTGTGTTGGTTGATTGGCCGCGCCTTGCCCCAAACGCGGACCAGATCTTTCGCAACGAAATACTCAGTTCGCCCGCAGGTACATTCAACGCGGAATATCATTCCACGGTCCGCAGCATCTTCAAATTTTTCGACCGGTTTTGGCATATGAACAAAATAGGAACAAAAACCTTGCGACGTCAAGTTGACTTGTGGCAAGTTCGTGTCGGAGACCAAAATGAGCGATCCGAATACGAGAATTGAACTCGACCAATACGAATCTGCCTGTGATGAAGTGATCGCTCTTTGTGGCGGAGACGCCCGCTCGGCAGTCAAGACGCTTCTCGTCGCCAACGCGTTCCTGGAGCAGGAACTCGCGCTTGCGAAGCTTGCCGTGAGTTATGGCTATTCACGAGGATGGCACGCCAAGCGGAATGATCCTTTGAATTGATCGTCCTTTCGACATTCGCTGATCTTATCCATCCAAGGTATCGCCTCAGTGAGTTCTGCTGAACCTGCGGGCAGTGCGAACGCAAAATCGACTTGACCAAATATCCACTGCACGGGAAGTATTTGGGAAGAACATGGCGATGCATTTGCGGGGCCAAGGCTGAGGTCCGTGTGCATCCGCCGGTGACCTATATTGGAGGAAGGTAGCGGAAAATGTGTAACCTCTATAACGTCACCACCAATCAGCAAGGCATTTTGGACTTCACCTGTGCGATGACGGCTAATGTTGGCAATTTGGAACCATCACTGGATGTTTATCCTGACTACCTTGCCCCGATTGTTCGAGTGAGAGACGGTCAACGGGAATTGGTGAAGGCCCGTTGGGGAATGCCAACGCCGCCGAAGTTTGTAAAGGGCAAAGCGGACGGCGGCGTCACCAATATCCGGAACGTTGGTTCGCCGCATTGGCGCCGCTGGCTCGGCGTCGAAAGCCGATGTGTTGTGCCTGCGACCACATTTTCTGAATACGGCAGTGTGCGGGACGCATCAACCGGCAAGCTGCCGCTTTATTGGTTTGCGCTCTCATCGGAAAAGCCGCTGTTCTTTTTCGCAGGCATTTGGGGAACTTGGAAAGGCGTTCGGAAGGTAAAGGAAGGCGAGCTCGATCACGAGCTTTTTGGATTCTTGACTTGCGAGCCGAAGGGCGTTGTTGCGCCCATTCACCAGAAAGCCATGCCAGTCATCTTGAGGAATGCTGCGGAAGTGGATCTGTGGCTCACGGCACCGGCAGCAGAGGCGCTGGAACTTCAGAGGCCCCTCCCCGATGACGAGTTGGTCATTGTGCCGAAAGCGGCTTGAGCGATGCAAGGTCTCAAGCCAAAGCCAAAGCATAAACTTGCATTGCCGGACCGAGAGATTGCGTTTGAACTCAAGTACTGCGCTTTTATGCAATGAAACCCGACCCGCTTGATGAAATTCGAAAGGCGATTGCGGCCCTAACCGGCGCATCTTCCGAGATGGTCAAGATACGGCGTCTTTTCATTCGGGCGACGGGAACGTTCAGTCCGAACAGCAAAATTCATGCAGATGTTGTTGAGTTTCAGCGGCGGGCGGCAATGATCTCGCTTGAGTTGGAATTGGCCAAAGGCGATGACCTTTATGGTGGCAGAGCTGAATTGACGGCGTTTTTTGAGCCACTCTCGGCCGCAATCGAAGTTGAGCGGCGGACGAAAATGAATTGAGGTGTTTGTGCATGCCGCCTTGCGTCCACGCTCTATTCGCTTCGCGAACGCAGCCCTTCACCAGGCAGTCTGCGCCCATTCGGGTGACGATCGCTCTTGCTAAGAGAGGACCACAATCGCACGCCTAGGAAAGGCAGTGGCAAAGCCGCTGCCCTGCGGAGGCAAATTCAAGGGCGTAGCCAGTCCCGAGTCGCGCTGCTTTGCAATGCCGCGATGCTGACTCTCCTATGTGTCCGCCGTTCACCTTGCCTTTGCCGGCGTGTTGTCCCACCACATCGCCGATGAAAATACTGCCCCTAGCGGTCAACGGCTTGGGTTCCTAAAGACGCCATTTTTGCGCAAGCGTTACAATTTTTGGACTGCGATTCCATGCTGTCAGATCCGAATGTCCATCTCAGGCTAGCCTTCCCCAATTGTGATTGAGTTTGGTAGTCTGCGGGAATAGAAATTGGCGAGGCAGCTAAATCGGCTTCATATTTACGGGGTATTCGCTTCGCGACTTGCCAACCTTGTCGATTTAGCTGTCGTCCTAGAATTCAAACATAAGTTCCCAGCTGGGAACCTCAGGGGATCCTCCACAAGGCCCAAAAATGGGTAAAAAAAATATGAGTAGAGGCCAAGTTCTGGAGTTCCCAGCTGGGAACTTAATGGGATCAATTGAAGGCTTTAAACTTTAGAGAGAATCAGTCTATCCATAGCTACGAATTTATCTCGAAGTGTTGTCGTTTTGCGTAGTTGCGGATGGGTTAACAGAAAATTAACTATATCAAGTCCATCAAGACGCACACCGATCAAGCAGAGCAATGCCAATGAACAACCAACTCAGCAGTCTGGATTTTATGCAGGCGTTTTCAACAAAGTTGGAAACTGCGCTGACAAATTTGAGCAAGGTGCAATTTCCTCCTGATGCAATGCGGCAAATGAGGAAGTTTGCCTCATCAGAAGTTGCCGGTCTACTGGACGTTTCTGAAGCCTATATCAGGCAAATTTCGCTTAAAGGGCAGGGGCCAGAACCTGAACTGACGAGCAATGGCCGCCGACACTACGGTCTCGAACAAGTTAATGAACTTCGACGACACTTAGCGGAAAATGGGCGGAAAAAATGGATAAATCCGCGCAGAATTCAGGGTGAAGGCTGCCAAGTTGTTGCAATTACGAACTTCAAAGGTGGGTCAAGCAAAACCTCAACAACAATTCACCTTGGCCACTATCTGGCTCTGAAGGGATATCGTGTTCTGGCTGTCGACTTGGATCCACAGGCTTCATTGACAAGTTTACACGGAACATTGCCTGGATTCGATTATCGCGATGGTGAAACGCTTTACTCGGCCATTCGCTTCGACGATCCGCTCGCGACTGCAAGTGTGGTGCGTACAACCCACATAGATGGTTTCGATGTGATCTGTGCTGGTTTGGATTTGACAGAATTTGAAGCCGCAGTTGCACTTGAAATGCGCAAAACCAATGGAACTGGCTTCCTCCTGCGAGTGTCACAGGCGCTGGAACAGGTAGCTGAAAACTATGACGTCATTCTGCTCGACTGCGCGCCTTCTTTGAATTTTCTGACACTGTCGTCACTGACGGCGGCAACGGGTGTCATCATTCCAGTTCCTGCCCACATGTTAGACGTTGACTCGACCGGGAAGTTTCTGGAGTTGGCGTCCTCCTATCTTCAAATTCTGGATGATGCCGGGACGCAGACAACATGGGATTTTGCAAGGTTTCTGATCACGAAGTTTGAGCCAAACGACCATCCACAAGCTAATATGCAGGCCCTGATGCGGCAAGTTTTTGGGCAGGACTTGTTGCTGAACTCAGCCATCAAATCGACGGCCGTCGCAGATGCGCTTACGTGGAAGCAGAGCCTTTACGAAGTGCAACGATCGCGTTTCTCAGCCCCGAAAACGTATGATCGCGCTATGGAGTCAATCAATGCGGTTAATGCCGAGATTGAGCAACTTATATGGGGCGCTTGGGGACGCGAAAAATGAGCAGGAGAGATTCGAAAGGCATTTTCGCAACCGCACTTGGGCAGATTGGCGAGAATAATGAAATTCCTATGCCCGTCAAACAAGGCGGAGGTTCCCCGCATTTGCGCAGAGTGGCAGCAGGCGTGCGCGAACTACAGGAGCGCAGCGAACTTGCAAATCGATTACTCAATGATAGCGAACGAATAGTCGATCTTGACTCGAACCTTATACTACCATCCCCAATTCCGGATCGCTTCAACAGTGCATACTCTGATGAAGCATTGACACAAATCGCGGAATCCATGCGGGAGCGGGGTCAAATCGTTCCGGGCATGGTTCGTCCAAGCGGATCGTCTGGTAGCTTTCAGATTGTCTATGGCAGGCGCAGACTGGCAGCTGCCAAATTACTAGGTATAAAATTCAAGGCTGTCATCCGAGAACTCACCGATGAACAGGCGGTAATTTTACAAGGCGAAGAAAACGCTGAACGCGCTGATCTTTCATTTATCGAAAAATGTGCTTTCGCCCTAGCCCAAGAAAAAGCCGGCTTTCGGCGAGATGTAATCTGTGCCTCGCTGACGACAACCAAGTCCCACATCTCGGAAATGATAAAGATCGCGTCGGCCATTCCGCCTGACGTGCTTGAAGCTATAGGTCCTGCACCGACAATCGGGCGAGGGCGGTGGCTTGAGTTTGCCGAATGCATCGAGCGCGACGACGCTCTGCAGCGTGTTCGCGAAATTTGCACCAAGAAAACGGCCTTGGAACTCAAATCCGAAGAACGTTTCAATTTAGCTTTCAAAGCGTTTGGCGGTAGCAAGCCAATAACGAAAAACCCATCCACTCATGTTCACTCTCGGGCGTGGTCATCTTCGAATGGGCGATTGACTTTTACAGCGAAAACGGCGGCCAAGGGGCTAACTTTCACTTTGGCTAATTATGACGCTGAGAAATTTGGCGATTGGTTTCTTGGGAATGCGGATCGACTTTATGCCGACTTTCTCAATACCGATCCAGATTCAAACAATGGAGACTGAACCCGCAAAAGAAAAAAGCCCCCGAACGTCACCGTCACGGAAGCCTTTCTCTGTGTGTTGCAGCTAGAGAATCACATTTCCGGGAATCACTGTCAAGAGTCTTTGACGCCGATTTGGTGAGTGGATTTCTTTTGCCTCAACTAAGGCAAGAACTATGCAGACGGGACATGCATTCACGACGCCCTTTGGGCGGCGGCCACTATCGCTTGATATGTTGGCTACGCAAGCCAATGCGAGCGAGATCGATCCGGATCTCGCGGTTGACAAATGGAAACTGCTTCGCGGTGTGAGCGAGGCGCGGGACATGCTCGGCATATCGGATCGGGCCTTGGTGGTGCTGAACGCGCTGTTGACCTTCTATCCAGAGACGGAGCTTGCGGAGGCCAGTGGCCTGGTCGTATTTCCATCCAATGCCCAATTGTCCCTGCGGGCCTATGGCATGGCGCCGGCAACGTTGCGCCGGCATTTGAACGCGCTGGTGCAGGCGGGGCTGATCTTCCGGAAGGACAGTCCAAACGGCAAGCGCTTTTCGCGCAAGTCGCGATTTCCAGGCAGACAAGGGGCAGGGGAGGGCGCAAACGACCGCGAAGCATTCGGGTTTAACATTTCCCCGCTGATTGCCCGCGCCTCCGAAATCGAAGCGCTGGCGCAGGAGGTGCGTGAGGAGCGCTATCGGCTAAAGATGCTGAAGGAGCGGCTGAGCCTGCTGCGGCGCGATATCGACAAGCTGATTGAGCTGGGCTCCGCGACGCTCCCTGAGATAGACTGGCAAGCCAAATACACACTGTTCCGTGCCACTCTTGACACCCTTCCGCGCCAAGCAAGCGGTGAGGATCTGGAACTCGCGACCGATGG
>JBGTAU010000234.1:0-4207 GCA_041749675.1 Rhizobiaceae bacterium
TTCAGTCCCTTTTCGCGGACCTCTTCGATGCGCACCATGCGCACACCCATCTTTGCGCCATATTCAAAATCGTCGAGATCATACATGGCGCCGCGCAGGCCGATTTGAATGGTGCGTTTGGGGTCAAGGACGCCTTCTTCAATGGCGCGGCGAAACGGGGTTCCGTGGGTGTATTTGAAGCCGCCGAAATAGCTGTCGTACAAATCGGAATGCGCATCAAAATGGATCATGCCGACCGGCTTGTCTTTGCCGAGCGCGCGCAAAACGGGGAGAGAACACAGATGATCCCCGCCTGCGGACAGGGGTCGAATACCTTTGGCTTTCATGGATTTAAAATGCTTTTCAACGCGTTTCAGAGTGTCCTCAAGGCTAGCAGGATTGACCGAGCAATCGCCGATGTCGGCTATGTTGGCCAAATCATAAGGAACGACATGCGAAGTCTGGTGCATGCGTCGCACCATTGCGGATTGGTCACGCATTTGCCGCGGGCCATGACGAGGTCCGGGGCGATTGGTGGTGCCGCCATCCCACGGGATGCCGACGACACCAATATCGAGATCGCCAGCTTTGGCCATTGGAATATGCGGCAAACGAAAGAAAGTCGCTAAGCCGCCGAAGCGCGGGGTGACGAGACCGGAGAGGGGTTGATGGAATTTTGAGGTCATGACGTGTCGCCTTAAAAATGCTTGATTATTTCACAACGAACTTGGCTGGAATGCAAGGTCGTTACATCATGTCAAACTGTTGCACTGCCCCTCATCCGTCACTTCGTGACACCTTCTCCCCGCAAGTTGCTGGGAGAAGGGACGAGCCTTTATTTACCCGAACACCACCAGCAAATCTTTGGCGTCGATTTGGTCGCCGGCTTTGACGTGGACTTCAATGATTTTGCCGTCGCGGTCGGCGTGCAATGCGGTTTCCATTTTCATGGCTTCAATAGAAACCAACACGTCGCCAGCCTTCACGTCTTGACCCGCTTGCACAACGAGCGATGAAATAACACCGGGCATCGGTGCGCCGATGTGGCGCTCGTTACCAGGTTCGGCTTTTGGCCGCGCGCGCACGCCTTTCGCGCCGTGGGCACGGTCTGGCACTTTGACGCGGCGCGACTGGCCGTTGACTTCAAAGAACACGGTGACCATGCCTTGATCATCGGACTCGCCAATGGCAACGCAGCGGATGACGAGGGTTTTGCCTTTTTCCATATCGACGAAAATTTCGTCTTCAGGGCGCAGACCATAGAAATACACCGGCGTTGGGAGAATGGAAACTGGACCGTAGGCCTCGCTGGCGGCGATGAAATCGGAAAAAACTTTTGGATACATCAACCACGACGCAAACTCGGCTTCGGACAGTTTACGCTCGAGTTTCTTTTCAATGCCGGCGCGGCCTGCAATGAGATCAACTTCTTTGATCAATGAGCCGGGGCGCGCCAGACTTGGTGCTTCGCCTTTGAGGGCTTTTTTCTGCAAGGCTTTGGGCCAGCCCATCGGCGGCTGCCCAAGATCGCCGCGCAACATGGAAATAACGCTATCGGGGAAAGCGATGTCCTTGGTTGAGTTTTCAACGTCTTGGACAGTCAAGTCCTGGCTGACCATCATTAAAGCCATATCGCCGACGACTTTGGACGAGGGGGTGACTTTGACGATATCGCCGAACATTTGGTTGGCATCGGCATAGGCTTGCGCGACTTCATGCCAGCGGGTTTCAAGGCCGAGTGAGCGGGCTTGTTCCTTGAGATTGGTGAATTGCCCGCCGGGCATTTCGTGCAAATAAACTTCGGATGCAGGGCCTTTGAGGTCGCTTTCAAAGGCGGCGTACTGATTGCGTACGGCTTCCCAATAGAAGGAGATTTTGCGAATCCATTTGGGATCAAGACTCGGATCGCGGTCGGTACCTTTGAGGGCTTCGACGATGGAGCCAAGGCAAGGTTGCGAGGTGTTGCCGGAAAAGGCATCCATGGCAGCATCAACAGCATCGACACCGCTGTCGACAGCCGCAAGTACAGTTGCGGCGGCGATGCCGGAGGTGTCGTGGGTGTGGAAATGGATCGGCAGGTCGGTGGCTTCACGCAAGGCTTTGAACAGTACGCGGGCGGCTGCGGGTTTGAGCAGGCCGGCCATATCTTTGAGCGCAATAATGTGCGCTCCTGCGCTTTCGAGATCTTTGGCCAGATTGACATAATATTTTAAGTCATATTTGGCGCGGTCTGGATTGAGAATATCGCCGGTGTAGCATATGGCGGCTTCACAGAGTTTGTTCTCGTTCTGGATTGCGTCCATAGAAACACGCATGTTTTCGACCCAGTTGAGACAATCGAACACGCGGAAAAGGTCGATGCCGCCTTGGGCTGCTTGCCGCACAAAATGCTTTACGACATTGTCGGCATAGTTGGTGTAGCCAACGCCGTTGGCACCGCGCAGGAGCATTTGTAGCAATAGGTTTGGTGCGGTTTCACGCACTTGGCTGAGGCGCTCCCACGGATCTTCGGTGAGAAAACGCATGGAGACGTCGAAGGTGGCGCCGCCCCAGCATTCGAGCGACAGGAGCTGCGGCAGGGCGCGGGAATAGGTTCCAGCGATCGCTGCAATATCATGGGTGCGCATGCGGGTAGCGAGCAAGGATTGGTGACCGTCGCGCATAGTGGTGTCAGTGACAAGCACTTGTTTTTGCGCGCGCATCCATTCGCCGAATTTCTTCGGCCCCAATGCGTCAAGGCGCTGCTTGGTGCCATCGGGAATCGCGCCGCCGACGAAGGGTACGCGCGGGGCAGCGGCATCGGGATTTGGCTTGGCGCGGCCTTTGGTTTCGGGGTGACCATTGACGGTAACGTCGGCCAAATAATTGATCACTTTAGTTGCGCGATCTTTGCGCTTCACTTGGGTGAAAAGGTCGGGCGTGGTGTCGATGAAACGCGTGGTGTAGCTGTTGTCTTTGAAACTTGGATGACCGATGATGGCTTCCAAAAAGGTTAAATTGGTCGCGACACCGCGGATGCGGAACTCGCGCAAGGCGCGGTCCATACGGGCGATGGTCTCTTCAGGCGTTGGTGCCCAAGCGGTGACTTTTTCCAAAAGGGGATCGTAAAAGCGGGTGATGATCGCGCCGGAATAGGCCGTGCCGCCATCGAGGCGAATGCCGAAGCCGGTTGCGCCGCGATATGCCGAGATGCGGCCGTAATCGGGAATGAAGTTTTGCTCAGGGTCTTCGGTAGTGATCCGGCATTGCAGGGCGTGCCCGTTGAGCTTGATGTCGGCTTGTAGCGGCACGCCAGATTCTGGCGTGCCGATTTTCGCGCCTTCCACCAAATGGATTTGCGCCTTGACGATATCTATGCCGGTGATTTCTTCGGTGACTGTGTGCTCAACCTGAATGCGCGGGTTGACTTCAATGAAGTAAAACTCTTGTGTGTCGGCATTCATCAAGAACTCGACAGTTCCGGCAGCGAGATAGTTGGTGGCGCGGGCAAGTTTCAGCGCGTGGGTGCAGACTTCTTGGCGCTGAGCTTCTGTGAGATAAGGCGCAGGCGCACGCTCGACAACCTTTTGATTGCGACGCTGAATGGAGCAATCGCGCTCGAACAGATGCACAACATTGCCGTGGGTATCGCCGAGCACTTGCACTTCGATGTGACGGGCGCGTTCAACCAGCTTTTCGAGATATACTTCGTCTTTGCCGAAAGCGGCTTTGGCTTCGCGCTTGCCTTCCATAACTTCGCGCTCGAGATCTGTTTCAGCGCGGATGGTGCGCATACCGCGTCCGCCGCCGCCCCATGAAGCTTTGAGCATCAATGGATAGCCGACTTTGAGGGCCAGTTTTTTGACTTCGTTGATATCATCGGGCAGCGGGTCAGTGGCGGGAATAACGGGGACGCCGACTTCGATAGCCAAGTTGCGGGCGGCGACCTTATTGCCGAGACGGCGCATGGTATCTGGCGAAGGGCCAATAAAAATAATGCCGTTTTCAGCGCAAGCATCGGCAAATTCTGGACTTTCAGACAAGAGCCCGTAGCCAGGGTGAATCGCATCAGCGCCGGAGAGTTTGGCAACTCGGATAATTTCGGCAATCGACAAATAGCTTTCGATTGGCCCCATTTCTTTTTCTAAATGTGGTCCGCGGCCAACTTGATAACTTTCATCGGCTTTGAAACGGTGCAGCGCCAGCTTGTCTTCTTCTGCCCAAATGGCGACGGTTTTCATGCCCAGCT
>JBGTAU010000235.1:0-3365 GCA_041749675.1 Rhizobiaceae bacterium
GGGGCCACTGTAGGCTGGCAGAAGTATGCGAAACGTGGTTTTGCGGGGTAGACTTTCGCACTCCACAACACCGCCATGATCACCGACAATTTTGGCGACCAGCGCAAGGCCAAGACCAGTTCCATTGGTTTTCGTGGTGACAAATGGGTCAAACAGATACGAACGCAGCTCTTCCGGAACGCCTTTTCCATTATCGTGGACGCAGAACTCTAGTGGCAAAGACACGCGCTCACGACTGCCTGGGACGGAAAGGCGAACGCCCGGACGAAAGGCCGTAGAAAGGGTGATTTCGCCATTGGGTTCATCTGCGATTGCTTCAGCGGCATTTTTCACGAGATTGAGAAAAATTTGCACCAGCTGGTCACGATTTGCCAATACCGGTGGCAATGAAGGATCATAGTCTTCAACAAACTTTATATGCTTTGCAAAACCGTTGCGGGCAATTGCGCGCACATGATCGAGTACGATGTGGATATTGACCGGTTGACGCGCTATCGGTCGTTCATCAGAGAACACTTCCATTCGATCAACAAGTGAAACGATACGGTCGGTTTCGTCTGTAATCAGGCGGGTTAAATCGCGGTCTTCATCGCTGACCACCGTTTCTAGCAATTGTGCGGCACCACGGATTCCGGAAAGTGGGTTTTTAATTTCATGGGCAAGCATGGAGGCTAACCCAGTCACCGATCGCGCGGCACCCCGATGGGTCATTTGTCGATCTAATTTGTCAGCCATTGATCGTTCTTGCAATAAGACGACCACAGAGCCCGGGGCCTCAGAAACTGGTGCGACGTAGATATCGACCAGACGGTCGTTGCCAAGGCGTGGGCTGGAAATATCCACGCGATATTCATTGACTGGTGATTTGCGGGCGCGCACCTGCTCAACGAGCGCTAACAGTGGGCTGCCAAATGGCACATAATCGCTGAGTTTGTGCCGGATCATAACGTTGAGGCTGGTTTTGAAATAACCTTCTGCCTCAGAATTGGCGAAAGCAATGTGATCATCTGGCGCCAACATTATGACGGGGTGGCGAATGGTGTTGAGCACAATTGTCGGCAGTTGCGCCAAATTTACCGTGGCAATATTGGTGTCAGCGTTCATGCCGCAAGACTTTCTTTTGCCGCATCAGTCGCGGCTTCTAAAAATGCAATTCTAAGGGATTCGATCACTTGATCAGCGCTTTGGCTGGTCATGATACTTGTTTTTACAACGTCATCGGTATTTGGAGCATGGCGCTGAAGATACCAACCTAGGTGCTTTCGGGCATGGCGAATGCCGACCTCAATGCCATAGGCATTGAGCATGTCTTGATAATGTGAAACCACATAGGAGTATAAATCATCGGGAAAAGCGCGTTTGTCTTTTCCGCCGAGCAAATTCGCCAATGCACCCGCAGCCCAAGGCTGGCCATAATGCGCGCGGCCCATCATAACGGCATCAGCGCCAGATTCTTCAAGCGCGGTCTTTGCGTCCACTAAAGTAACGATATCGCCGTTGACTACCAATGGTACAGCTATTGCTGCTTTCACGGCGGATATAGCGCTCCAATCTGCATGTCCGGTGTAAAACTGACACCGCGTGCGGCCGTGGACAGTGATCATTTGAATGCCTGCTTCCTCGGCACGCTTGGCAAGTTCCGGTGCGTTGATGAGATGATCATCCCAGCCAAGACGCATTTTCAATGTGACTGGTACTTTTACCGCAGCAATTGTGGCTTCAATCAGCGTCATGGCATGATCAAGATCGCGCATCAAAGCCGAGCCAGAATAGCCGCCGGTGACCTTTTTCGCGGGGCAACCCATGTTGATGTCAATAATGTCTGCGCCTGCGGCTTCGACACGCTTTGCCGCTTCGCCCATCCAATACGCCTCACGGCCGGCGAGTTGCACCATGTGGACGCCGCCCTCACTGGCCAGTGAGCGTTTAATGCTCTCAGCGCTACCGGTGACATATTCTTGACTGGCAACCATCTCAGATACCACCAAGCCTGCGCCAGCGGCGGCAGCGCGGTTTCGAAATGGAAGATCAGAAATACCGCTCATGGGTGCTAAAAAGAAACGGTTGGCCAGCGTGCACGGCCCGATTTTCAGCGGTTTAATAAGGTTTGCTAAAACCTCCGATGTTTCCGATGTGATGTTATTTTGTGCAACGCTATTCATCGCCCAAATTATAGCCAAATGTCGGTAGGTTACAAGGCCTTTTCCAATATAATGCAAGCAATTCACTGGCAGGGTTTGGAATTAGCATGTATGCCCGATCGGCTAATCACATTGTTAGGCGCGAATACTTTGTCCCAGTCAACAGAAATAGCGGTTTTGATAGTAGCAGCCGGTCGTGGCGAGCGCGCAGGTGATGCAGATGGCCCAAAGCAATATCGAATGGTTGGCGGGATCAGCGTTTTGGCACGGTGCATTGCGCCGTTTGTTGGTCATCCTAAACTAGGACGGATAATCATAGTTCGTCATGCCGATGACGAGGCACTGTATACCCAAGCCATTGGTGATGCGGCTGGGCGCGTTACGTCAGTAATTGGCGGAGCGACGCGACAGGCATCTGTTTTGCAAGGATTGAAGGCACTTGCGACTAAGCAACCGCAATTTGTTTTGATACATGATGCGGCGCGACCTTTTGTGGACGTATCCTTGCTTGATCGCGTGATTGAAGCACTGACTGATGAAGCCGGAGTTTTGCCAGCGCTGCCAGTGACGGATACGCTGAAACGGTCAGATACCGCTGGACGAGTTCAGCAAACCATTGATCGCGCACAGATTTTCGGTGCGCAAACGCCTCAGGCTTTTCCCTTTAACCAGATTTACATTGCGCATTTGAACGCAGCGCAAGTCAATGGGGCTGACTTTACCGATGATGCATCGATTGCGGAATGGGCAGGCTTGCCCGTTAATATTGTTACTGGATCAAGTGAAAACACAAAGCTGACGTGGAAAAGAGACATTGAAATGGCTGATCAAATGCTTTCGCGTAAAAGCTATTTTCCGGATGTTCGCACCGGAAATGGGTATGATGTGCATTCGTTTGTTGCAGGCGATTTTGTGACGTTGGGCGGCGTTAAAATTGCTCATGGTGCAGCTTTGAATGGTCATTCGGACTCTGATGTTGCCCTTCACGCGTTGACCGATGCCCTGCTGGCAACATGCGGTGCGGGGGATATTGGGACGCATTTCCCTCCGTCTGATATGCAATGGAAGGGTGCGGCTTCGCGGATATTTGTTGAGCATGCTGTCAAAATAATTCGCGAAAAAGGTGGGCGGATTGCCAATGTCGATGTCACGCTGATTTGCGAGGCACCCAAGATCGGGTCGCATCGGGAGGCCATGGTGGCGGCTATTGCCAGTATGACGGGT
>JBGTAU010000236.1:0-1986 GCA_041749675.1 Rhizobiaceae bacterium
GGAATGCAGCGCCATCATGCCCACATAATGCATTGTTGCGATACCCAGCCCCATGAACAACGCGCCAGTGAGAAGCCATCGTTTTGACCTGAGGCTTGCCATGTAAATCGAGATACCTGTGACCAGAACGCAAACAAGAAATGAGAGCAGCGTCGGGAGTACGAGGTAGTCGATTGATGCTGTTGTAATAATTGCCAGCATGCCGATGAAGTGCATGCTCCAGATACCGACAGAAAGAGTTATGGCGGAGCCAGCGAGCAATAAGCGGCGGTTCAAAGCAAAAGATGCAGGTATGCGTTGCGCCAAAATCAATCCGACAAAGCCGGCTTGAATGGCCACGATCACTGAGAGTGAGACGAGTACATAATTGTAATCGAACGACATGCTTGAAAGTTACGCCCCCAAAGGAATTTTGGACTGTGCCTGTATTTGGAGCGATGAATCTCCCATCGCAGTCTTTGCATGCAGCACTCCTGTGAACAAGCGCCACTGGAGAAGCGGAAGGGACGGATCAAATGCAAGCTACAAAGAGGATATGAAAGTAGCTGGGCTTAGGTGTGGTTCTATCGCTGTTAGAATCTGGGACAACAATCCATATAAATCAGGAGAATTTCTCCAGAAATCAGCCGGGTAAGTTGCGATGGTTTACGACCCGTTAAAAGATTTGTGAGAATGAGATGCAGTCAATCGCGACGCAGCCCCCAGCCTGAGCCTCTTTCATGTCCAATCTTTCATACCGATTTGAAACCCGTGAAGCGATCAATGCTGCAATTGCGCATTTGGTTGCGCAAGGCGTGCCGTTGGATGATGTGGATGTGGCGCTGAGCCAGATCGGATTGGTCGATCTGGATCTTTGTGTGGAGTGTCTGCGAGACATGGCCGCTGCCTTGGCCAGCCAGCCGCTCGTTGATACGATCATGGATGCTGCTTAGAGCGCTGTTTCTGTTGGCGCTCGAATAGTCACAATGCGCCAATCTCCCAAATGTTGAACGCTAGAAATAGCGCAAATCCGTCGTGATTTGCGCTTTAGTGCCTATCCGGCCTCTCACGCCTGACATATGTAACGGCATGATTTGCGGCGGGACTTGATATGAGCGATGGCGATAACAGACTCCGGCTCGGGTTTGATACGGGCGGCACTTATACTGATGCGGTGCTCTATAGCCCTGCGCGCGGGATTATCGCATCCGCCAAAGCGCTGACAACACGGCATGATTTATCTATTGGCATTTCCGGCGCTGCGCGCGCAGTGCTTGAAAAGGCTGGCGCAAACCCGGCTGATATCGGCCTTGTTTCCATGTCCACCACGTTGGCGACTAACGCTTTGGTGGAAGGCCAAGGCGGGCGGGTGGCGCTAGTCGGCATCGGCTTTAGTGACACAGACCTGAAGCGCGGCGGGCTGGAAGAAGCGCTCGGCAAAGACCCGTTGGTGCTGATTGGCGGCGGGCATGATGCGCACGGGCGCGCCAAGCCGCTGGACTTAGCTTCGCTGGAAACAGCAATCGACGAGATCGGTTCGACGATAACCGGCGTTGCGATTGCCGCACTGTTTGCCGTGCGCAATCCGTCACATGAAATCGCCGCGCGGGATTTGGTGCGCGCGAAAACCGGACTTCCGGTGACTGTAAGCCACGAGCTATCCTCCAAACTTGGCGGACCAAAGCGGGCGCTGACAACACTGCTCAACGCGCGTCTTGTCGGGCTGATCGGACGGTTGATTGCCGCGACACAGGGCTACTTGAAAGAGGCTGGAATTGACGCGCCTTTGATGGTGGTTCGCGGTGATGGGGCGCTGGTATCGGCAGCGTTTGCGGCGGAGCGGCCGATTGAGACGATACTTTCCGGCCCGGCGGCAAGCCTTGTCGGGGCACAGTTCCTCACCGGCTTGGACAATGCCTTCGTATCCGACATCGGTGGCACAACGACAGACATTGCGATCCTCGCCAATGGCCAGCCACGCATTGACGAAAATGGCGCGACTGTCGG